>NZ_JBFAKH010000051.1:0-28211 GCF_040655635.1 Streptomyces sp. NPDC050388 | reverse complement strand
CGTTGAGGGGTGGTGGTCGGGCGACGGGTGGGCTGCTTGGGAAGCTACCCGGCCGTGGTGGCGGGGTCACGAGGGGCGCGGTGTGACTCTGGCCGCAGTTTACTAAGCGCTTGCTTTGGCCTGGGATCCCCCGGAATCCGCCGCCGGAGCGGATTCCGGCTCGAGCTCCGGTTCCGGCACCCGGCGGCGCTTGCGGCGCTTGAGGAGGGCCCAGCGACCCCGGAGGCCCGTCGGCGCGGCCGCCGTGACCTCGGTGCCCGCCTCCGAAGCGGCCTCGGCCGCCGCCCGGGCGACAGGGAGGAAGCCCTCGCGGCGGGCCGCGTCGGGACGCTCCTCCAGCGCGGGCCACAGTCCGAGCACGGCGCAGACGGTCGGCAGGACGGCCATGGCGGCCGTGGCGTACCCCTCGGCGGAGGGGTGGTAGTTGTCGGGGCCGAAGAGCTCGCGGGGGTTCGCCGCGAACTCGGGGCCCAGCAGATCGCCCAGTGACACCGTGCGCCCGCCCTGTTCGACCGTGCCGATCGTCTGGGCCGCCGCCAGCTGCCGGGAGGCCCGCCGGGCCAGCCAGCGCAGGGGCTGCCACACCGGCTCGATCGTGCCCAGGTCCGGGCAGGTGCCGACGACGACCTCCGCTCCGGCCGTCCGCAGCCGGCGTACCGCCGAGGCCAGGTGACGGACGGAGAGGGCGGGCGACAGGCGGTGCGTGACGTCGTTCGCGCCGATCATGATCACGCAGATGTCGGGCACCCGGGCCGGATCGGCCAGGGCCCGGCTCACCTGCCGGTCCAGGTCGTCGGAGCGGGCTCCGGGCACCGCCACCGTGCTCAGCCCCACGGGCCGTTCCGCGATCGCCGCGACGCCCGACGCCAGCAGCGCGCCCGGGGTCTGCCCGGCCCGGTGCACCCCCTGGCCGGCGGCCGTGGAGTCGCCCAGCATCGTCAGCCGCAGCGCCGGTTCACCGGGCACCGTGTGGGCGGCGCCGTACAGGCCGTCCGCGTTCGGTACGTGAGGAGCCGCGCCGTTGCCCACCCGCCGCCGCGCCAGCTGGGCCTCGGCCAGCAGCAGCCCGACGGCGGCCGCACCGGCCAGCCCGACGCCCCCGCCGCCGTACGCCGCCCCCGCCGCGATCCGCCGGGCCACTCTCGCCCTCGACATGCGTGTCATGCCTCGCCGCCACCTCCTCGAAGCCGTACACCCAGTGCTTGCCCCGTACGGACCGTGGTCCAATCTCGACGGTGGGTGAACGACCCGGCCGGGTCGTGGCGGACAGCGGCTCAGGAGCAGGCTCTAGGCTGGCAGCACCACGACAACCACACCTTTTGCAGCATCCGGAGACAACGGTGCAATTCCACGACTCGATGATCAGCCTTGTCGGCGACACCCCGCTCGTGAGGCTCAACAACGTCACCAAGGGCATCGGGGCGACTGTCCTGGCCAAGGTGGAGTACTTCAACCCCGGCGGATCGGTGAAGGACCGCATCGCCCTGCGCATGATCGAGGCGGCGGAGAAGAGCGGAGAGCTGCAGCCGGGCGGCACCATCGTCGAGCCGACCAGTGGCAACACCGGGGTCGGTCTTGCCATCGTGGCCCAGCAGAAGGGCTACAAGTGCATCTTCGTCTGCCCCGACAAGGTCTCCCTGGACAAGATCAACGTGCTGCGGGCGTACGGGGCGGAAGTGGTCGTCTGCCCGACCGCCGTCGACCCCGAGCACCCCGACTCCTACTACAACGTCTCCGACCGGCTGGTCCGTGAGACGCCGGGGGCCTGGAAGCCGGACCAGTACTCCAACCCCAACAACCCGCTCAGCCACTACGAGTCCACCGGTCCGGAGCTGTGGGAGCAGACCGGGGGGAAGATCACCCACTTCGTGGCCGGGGTCGGCACCGGCGGCACCATCTCCGGGACCGGGCGCTACCTGAAGGAGGTCAGCGACGGCCGCGTCAAGGTCGTCGGCGCCGACCCCGAGGGCTCCGTCTACTCGGGCGGCTCCGGGCGGCCGTACCTGGTGGAGGGCGTGGGCGAGGACTTCTGGCCCACCGCGTACGACCGGACCGTCGCGGACGAGATCGTCCCCGTGTCCGACAAGGACTCCTTCCAGATGACCCGGCGCCTCGCCAAGGAGGAGGGCCTGCTCGTCGGCGGTTCGTGCGGCATGGCCGTCGTGGCGGCGCTGCGGGTGGCCGAGCGGCTCGGCGAGGACGACGTCGTGGTGGTGCTGCTCCCGGACAGCGGTCGCGGCTACCTCAGCAAGATCTTCAACGACGAGTGGATGGCCGACTACGGCTTCCTCGAGGACGCCGGCCCGAGCGCCCGCGTCGGTGCCGTCCTCGACCACAAGGAGGGCGGGCACATCCCCTCCCTCGTGCACATGCACCCCGACGAGACGGTCGGGCAGGCCATCGAGGTGCTGCGCGAGTACGGCGTCTCGCAGATGCCGGTCGTCAAGCCGGGCGCCGGCCACCCGGACGTGATGGCCGCCGAGGTCGTCGGCTCGGTGGTGGAGCGGGAGCTGCTGGACGCGCTGTTCAGCAAGCACGCCTCGCTCGAGGACCCGCTGGAGAAGCACATGTCGGCCCCGCTGCCGCAGGTCGGCTCCGGTGAGCCCGTCGCGGACCTGATGGCCGTGCTGGGCAAGGCGGACGCGGCGATCGTCCTGGTCGAGGGCAAGCCGACCGGTGTGGTCGGCCGCCAGGACCTGCTGTCCTTCCTCGCCAAGGACGGGAGCTGACGGACGGGGACCGAGGGGCGGCCGGTGGCGGCCTTCGGCGGAACACCGGTGAACCGGCCGTGCACGCCGTGGAGCAGAGCCGTACGCGATCTCCGCACGTGATCCTCGTGGACTTCGCGGAAGTGGTACGCGGGCGTCATGTGCGCGCAGCACGCGCTTAACACCGGCCCGGCAGAGTGAGGGGTGTCGGCGGGGAGGCGGGGGCACCTCCCAGGCGTTCAGCGCCGGGGGAGGATTCCCTTCCCGGCCGACAGGGAACGGCGTCAAGGGCCTCCGGAGCGGCTCCCGGACCTCCACGGACGCCAGGACGCGGGCCCGGCCGGCCCGCGTCCCCGCGCGGGGACCGCCGTCGTCCCGCCCCCCGGTGACGGGGGTGCGGTGGTCCCCGCGTACCGCCCTCCCGCGGCCGCCCCCGGCGGCCGCCCCGTCTGCTCAGTCCTCCCAGGCGTCGTCCGGCTCCCGCCGTCGGCGGCGGCCGCCGAACAGGGCCGGGTCGACGCGTGCGGCCTGGACGACGTTCACGCCGACGATGCCCAGCCAGGCGACCACCAGGCCGGGCAGGTGGCCCACACCCCCGCCGATCGCGGACAGCGGCACCGCCAGGACCAGGGAGACGATCCCGAAGCCGAAGCGCTCGCCCCAGCTGTCCGTGGCCTTCGGTTTCCGGGACTCCCGGGCCACCGTCATCTGCTGCTCGGCGAGCTGTCGGCGCACCAGGCGCTCCACCGAGCCGTCGATGCGCTGGTCGACCTTCGCGAGGAACGAGTCGACCAGCGCGGACTCGTACTCGTCGCCCAGTTCCCTGCGGGCCTGCAGGGTGGCGTCGAGTTCCTTCTTCAGCTCGGCGTCCCGCGCGTCCATTCCGCTCATACCGAGCACGGTAGGCAGGCCGACGGCCCGTGACACTGGGGGTAGCCCCCGTTGTCGGCCGGGGGCCCGCGGGGGCCCGGCGCCCGCTCCGGGGCCCGTTCCCGGTCGTGCTCGCCCTCCGTTCGCCTGTATAACGGCATGCAGGAATCGCGGTGTGTGAATAGGCAGAGGACCAGGCCGAGGATCAGACCGGGGAACAGGTCGAGGGGGAGCCACGTCATGAGCGTCACCGAGGGCCCGGGCGCGCGCCTGCAGGCGCTCTTCGAGGGGCACCGGCTGACGCCCACGCAGCGGCGCATCGCGCACAGCATGGTGCGGCGCGCCGCCGACGTCCCGTTCCTGTCCAGCGTGGAACTGGCCGAGCTGGCCGGGGTCAGCCAGCCCTCCGTGACCCGGTTCGCCGTCGCCCTCGGCTTCGACGGCTACCCCGCGCTGCGGCGGCATCTGCGCGAGGTCGCGCCCACCGGGCCCACGCCGGAGACCGGCCCGTACAACGAGTACCAGCAGGCCGTCGAGGCCGAGATCGAGAACCTGCGGCACCTCGCGGAGGTGCTGGCCGATCCGGAGCCCGTACGGCGGGCGGGGCGGATCCTCGCGGACAGCAGGCCGCTGCCCGTGCTCGGGCTGCGCGCTGCGGCGGCGCAGGCCCACGGCTTCGCCTACTTCGCCGCCAAGGTCCACCCCGACGTGCGGCTGCTCAACGAGGGCGGCACCATGCTGCACGACCGCATCGACGCCGCTGCCGGGGCCGGGGCCGGGGCCCTGCTGTGCTTCGCGCTGCCCCGGCATCCCCGCGAGGTCGTCGACGCCCTCACGCACGCCAGGGAGACGGGGCTGACCGTCGTCACCGTCGCCGACTCCGCCTTCGCGCCGGTCGCCAAGGTCTCCGACCTGCTGCTGCCCGCCGCCGTCGGCACCGGGCTCGCCTTCGACACGGCGTGCGCGCCGATGCTGCTGGGCCGGGTGCTGCTGGAGGCGATGTGCGACGACCTGCCCGACGCGCAGGCCCGGCTGGAGGAGTTCGACACGAAGGCGGCGGCCCGCGGTCTGTTCGTGGAGTGACGGCGGGGCGGGGCGGGCAGGGGTGGTGTCTCAGACTTCTCTCACGTCGGTTCACTACCCTGCGCCCCGGGACCATACGGACACTCCACTGACGTGGGACGGGAGGCTGGACGTGATGCGCGGAGGACAGGGGCTGGCTCGGGTGGCCGTCGTCGTACGGGCCGGGGCCGCCCCGCTGTGGTGGCTGGGTGTGTTCGCGGCGGGCATCGGAGTGCTGGTGCCGGGGCTGACCGGCCGCCGGATCGGTGTGCTGGCGGGGGCCGCGCTGTTCCTCGTGGCCATGGCCGTGGTGGCGTGTGCGCGACGGGGGCGGTACCGCGCGCTGGCCCGGCCGGCGGTCCGGGCGGGCAAGCACGATGTGCTCCAGGGCCGTGCGGTCAGCGTGCGCAACTGGCGTCGCGGCCACCGCTGGTGGCTGCTGCTCGCCTTCCTCGCCGCCCTGGGCGGCTCGTTCGCGCTGCCCGCGGCGGGCGGTCTGCTGCTCGCCGGGTGCGGGGCCGGCCTGTGGTGGAAGGCGTCCTGGATCGGCCGCCTGGAGGAGGCCGACCAGAGCCTGCTGTGGGTCCGCGTCGACTGGCTGCGCGCGGGTGCGGGCAGCCCGGCCGGCAAGGGGGTCAAGGCGTACCGCACCACCGGCATCGCGGCGGGCGACGCGACCCCGGGCGGGGCCCGCCGCCGCGCCTCGGCCCTGGCCTGACCCGGGCCGGGTGGTCCGGGCGGTCGGGCGTCGGGTGGTCAGGAGATCAGGGCGTCCACGTGGGCACCGCCCGATTCGGCCACGATCTCCTCGACGCTCTGGGCCGGGCGCACGAGCGCGAACGTGACCCGGCCGGGGCCGTCGGCGGTGAAGCCGTGGACGGCCGGGCGGGGGAGCGAGTTGTACGCGTAGTGGTGGGCGAAGTAGTACGCGCCCGTGTCCAGCGCCGCCGTGTGGTCCCCCTGCTCCAGCAGGGGGAGCGCCTGTCCCCGGGCGAGCAGGTCGCCCGCGAAGCAGGCCGGCCCCGCCACGTCCTGCACCACCGCGGGGCCCTCCTTCGGCACCCCCTTGGCGTCGTACGCGGCGATCCTGAGCGGCCACGCGGCCGGTGCGTACACCGTCCGGGTCGCCACCTGCACGCCCGCGTGCGTCACCGCGACCGGACGCCCGCCGACGCTCTTGGCGTACTCCACCCGGGCGACGACCGTGCCGTGCTTGGCCAGCAGCGACCGTCCGAACTCGGTGACCAGCCCGTACCGCCCGTCGAACAGGCCGGGCACGGTCTCCTTCAGCAGCCGCGCGTACCGCGCGTACGTCGGGTCGGTCGCGTCGGAGGCGAAGTTCACCGGCAGGCCGCCGCCGATGTCGACGGTGTCGACCTGCTGCCGCCCCGCGCGCCGGTTGATCTCCTCCGCCAGCGCGTACGCCTCCGCCACCCCCCTCGCCATCAGGGGCAGCGCGATGCCCTGGGAGCCGGTGTGCGTGTGCAGCCGGGTCAGCCACGGCCGGTCCAGGTAGGCCCGCACGACCCACTCCCGCGCTCCCTCGTCGCGCAGCGCCACCCCGAACTTCGAGGTCGCCGTGGCGGTGGACAGCGCCTCGATGGCGCCACCGCCGACCTGTGGGTTCACCCGAATGCCAAAGGAGGAGCGGGGGGATCGGGAGGAACGGAGACCGGCCGACCGCGCCGGGGCGTCGGCCAGCAGGGCGTCGACACGCGCCAGCTCCTGCGGGTTGTCCGCGTTGACGGCGATGCCCAGCGCCAGTGCCTCCCGCAGCTCGGCCGAGGTCTTGGCGGGTGAGTCCAGCACCGTCCGCTCCGGGGGCACGCCCGCCGCCCGCGCCAGCGCCAGCTCACCGGGGCTCGCCACCTCCGCCCCGATGCCCTCCGTGTGCAGCAGCCGCAGCACCGGCACCAACGGGGTCGCCTTCACGGCGAAGGCGTGCAGCACGGGTGTACCGGGCGGTGTCACCGCCGCGAAGGCCGCCCGCAGCTCGGCCGCCGACTCCCGGATGCCGGTGACGTCGAGCAGGGCCGCCAGGGGGCGGCCGGGGCCGAGCAGCCCCTGTTCCACCGCGGCCCGCACCGCCTCGTCCCGCCGGGCCGCCCGCCCGGCTCCCGGCTCGGTCCCGCCGTCCGGGCCGTCCTCGTCATGAGCCACCGCTTCCCTCGTTTCCTCGGTGTTTTCGGCGTTCTCGGTGTTTTCGGCGTTCTCCCTGCCAGTACCCACACGCCCGGCCAAACACCGCCCGGCCGCCCGCACCGGCACACCGGCCGTATTGACTAGCTCTATTCAGGCTGCGAATGTGTGAATATCTGCGGTAAGGGCGGGAGCACGTCACCAGGAGGCGGACCATGTCAGGACCCCGAGTCGTCCGAGCGCCGCGCGGCACCGGACCGAGCGCCCTGGGCTGGCCCCAGGAAGCCGCTCTGCGCATGCTGCAGAACAACCTCGACCCGGAGGTCGCCGAACACCCCGACCAACTCGTCGTCTACGGCGGCACCGGGAAGGCGGCCCGCGACTGGCGCTCCTTCGACGCCATGGTCCGCACCCTCAGGACCCTGAAGCAGGACGAGACGATGCTCGTCCAGTCCGGCCGTCCCGTCGGCGTCATGCAGACCCACGAATGGGCCCCGCGCGTCCTCATCGCCAACTCCAACCTCGTCGGCGACTGGGCCAACTGGGAGGAGTTCCGCCGCCTGGAGGCCCTCGGCCTGACCATGTACGGGCAGATGACCGCCGGCTCCTGGATCTACATCGGCACCCAGGGCATCCTCCAGGGCACCTACGAGACGTTCGCCGCCGTCGCCGCCAAGAAGTTCGGCGGCACCCTCGCCGGGACCATCACCCTGACCGCCGGCCTCGGCGGCATGGGCGGTGCCCAGCCGCTCGCCGTCACCATGAACGACGGCGTCGCGATCTGCGTCGACTGCGACCCCCGCGCCATCGACCGCCGCATCGAGCACCGGTACCTGGACGTGCGGGCCGACTCCCTCGACCACGCCCTGCGGCTGGCCACCGAGGCCCGCGACGCCCGCCGACCGCTGTCGATCGGCGTCCTCGGCAACGCCGCCGAGGTGCTCCCGCAACTCCTCGCCCTGGGTGCCCCCGTCGACATCGTCACCGACCAGACCTCCGCCCACGACCCGCTGGCCTACCTGCCCGCCGGGGTCGCCTTCGAGGACATGGCCGACGCCGCCGCCAAGGACCCGGCCGGCTTCACCACCCGCGCCCGCCGGTCCATGGCCCGGCACGTCGAGGCGATGGTCGGCTTCATGGACGCCGGAGCCGAGGTCTTCGACTACGGCAACTCCATCCGGGGCGAGGCCGAACTCGCCGGATACGACCGGGCCTTCGCCTTCCCCGGCTTCGTCCCCGCCTACATCCGCCCGCTGTTCTGCGAGGGCAGGGGCCCCTTCCGCTGGGCCGCCCTGTCCGGCGACCCCGCCGACATCGCGAAGACCGACCGGGCCGTCCTCGAGCTGTTCCCGGAGAACGAGTCCCTGGCCCGCTGGATCCGACTGGCCGGTGAACGCGTCCACTTCCAGGGCCTGCCCGCGCGCATCTGCTGGCTCGGATACGGCGAGCGGGACAAGGCCGGCGAGCGGTTCAACGAGATGGTCGCGAGCGGCGAGCTGTCCGCCCCCGTGGTCATCGGCCGCGACCACCTCGACTGCGGCTCCGTCGCCTCCCCGTACCGCGAGACCGAGGCCATGCTCGACGGGTCCGACGCGATCGCCGACTGGCCCCTGCTCAACGCGATGGTGAACGTGGCGTCCGGGGCCTCCTGGGTGTCCGTCCACCACGGCGGCGGGGTCGGCATGGGCCGTTCCCTGCACGCCGGCCAGGTGACGGTCGCCGACGGCACCCGTCTGGCCGGCGAGAAGATCCGGCGGGTGCTGACCAACGACCCCGGAATGGGCGTCATCCGGCACGTGGACGCCGGATACGACATCGCGGACTCGGTGGCGTCGGAGCGAGGGGTGCGCGTGCCGATGCGCGAAGGGCACGAGGGTCGCGAAGGTCACGAGGGTCACGAGGGCCGTGAGGGTGAGGGTGAGAGCGCGTGACCCACGACGAGAGCGGGACCCACGGCGCCGCACCGGCCCCACCGGCCACGGCGACGAGCCCGCTGACCCCACCGACCCCGTCGGCCCCGCCCCCCACCTTCCAGGCGATGTGGCGCGAACTGCTCCCCCTCGGCCGCCACCCCGGCACCGGCGGCTACCGGCGGTACGCCTGGACCGGCGCCGACGCCGAGTGCCGGGCCTGGTTCGCCACCCAGGCCGAACTGCGGGGGCTGCGCCACGAAGTGGACCGGAACGGGAACCAGTGGGCCTGGCTGGGCGACCCCGCCGACGGGGACGCCGTCGTCACCGGGTCCCACCTGGACTCCGTGCCGGACGGCGGCGCCTTCGACGGGCCCCTCGGAGTCGTCTCCGCCTTCGCCGCCCTCGATGAACTGCGCCGGAGAGGAACGTCGCTCAGCCGCCCCCTCGGCATCGTCAACTTCGGTGACGAGGAGGGCGCCCGCTTCGGGCTCGCCTGCGTCGGCTCGCGGCTCACCGCCGGCCGGCTCACCCGCGCGCAGGCGCACCGCCTCACCGACGGCGACGGGACCACCCTGCCCCGGGCGATGGAGGCCGCCGGACACGACCCCGACGCCATCGGCCCCGATCCCGAACGGCTCGCCCGCATCGGCGCCTTCGTCGAACTGCATGTCGAACAGGGCCGGGCCCTCGACCTGTCCGGCGACCGGGTCGGCATCGCCGGCGCCATCTGGCCGCACGGCCGCTGGCGGTTCGACTTCCGCGGGGAGGCCAACCACGCCGGCACCACCCGCCTCGCCGACCGCCGCGACCCCATGCTGCCGTACGCCGAGACCGTACTGGCCGCCCGCCGCGAGGCCGAACTCGCCGGTGCCGTCGCCACCTTCGGCAAGATCGCCGTGGAACCGAACGGTGTCAACGCCATCCCCTCCCTGGTGCGCGGCTGGCTCGACTCCCGCGCGGTCGACCAGCCGAGCCTGGACGCCGTGGTCGACGCGGTGGAGAAGGCGGCCCGCGAGCACGCCGCCGCCCACGGCGTGGAACTGGACGTGGTCCGCGAGTCCCGCACGCCCGTCGTCGAGTTCGACCACGCCCTGCGTGACGAACTCGCCCGCATCCTGGGCCGTGACCGCGCGGCGCCTGTCCCCGTCCTCGGCACCGGTGCCGGACACGACGCCGGAATCCTCTCCGGAAGCATCCCGACCGCCATGATGTTCGTGCGCAACCCCACAGGCGTCTCGCACTCCCCGGCCGAGCACGCCGACGAGGACGACTGCGTGGCCGGGGTGCTCGCCCTCGCCGACGTACTGGAAGGACTGGCTCGCACATGACCACCCCACGGACGTACTGGCTGGAGCACGCCTGGCTCAACACCCATGTCGAGCCGGGCGTCGCCGTCGAGGTCGCGGACGGGCGCATCACCGCCGTCCGCCCGGGGACACCCGCCCCGCCGCACGGCGCCGAGGCGCTGCGCGGCCTGACGCTCCCCGGCCTGGCCAACGCCCACAGCCATGCCTTCCACCGCGCGCTGCGCGGCACCGTCCAGGTGGGCTCCGGAACTTTCTGGACCTGGCGCGAGGTCATGTACTCGGTCGCCGACCGGCTCACCCCCGAGAACTACCACCGGCTCGCCCGCGCCGTGTACGCCGAGATGGCCCTCGCCGGCATCACCGCCGTCGGCGAGTTCCACTACGTCCACCACGCGCCCGGCGGCACCCGCTACGCCGACCCCAACGCCATGGGCGAGGCCCTCATCGCGGCCGCCGCCGAGGCCGGCATCCGCATCACCCTCCTCGACACCGCCTATCTG
The DNA here is from genome assembly GCF_040655635.1 of Streptomyces sp. NPDC050388. Taxonomy (NCBI): domain Bacteria; kingdom Bacillati; phylum Actinomycetota; class Actinomycetes; order Kitasatosporales; family Streptomycetaceae; genus Streptomyces; species Streptomyces sp. NPDC050388. The sequence continues at coordinate 17,712 of NZ_JBFAKH010000051.1, read as the reverse complement.
TCCGCCGGCTTCGGCGAGCCGCCGGGAACCCACCAACTCCGCTTCTCCGACGGCACCGCCGAGGCATGGGCGGAACGCTGCGCGGTTCTCAAGGAACGGGATCACGCGCGGATCGGTGCCGCCATCCACTCCGTACGGGCCGTGCCCGCCCGTCAGCTGGCGACCGTGGCACGCTGGGCCGAGGAGCGGCGGGCCCCGCTGCATGTGCACCTGTCGGAGCAGACCGCCGAGAACGAGGCCTGCCAGGAGGCGCACGGCCGCACCCCGGCCCGCCTCCTCGCCGACCACGGCGTGCTCGGACCGCGCACCACCGGCATCCACAACACGCACCTCACCGACCAGGACATGGCACTGATCGGCGGCAGCGGCACCGGCACCTGCATGTGCCCCACCACCGAACGCGACCTCGGCGACGGCATCGGCCCCGCCGCCTCCCTCCAGCGCCGGGGCTCCCCGCTCTCCCTCGGCTCGGACAGCCACGCCGTCATCGACCTGCTGGAGGAGGCGCGCGCCCTGGAGCTCAACGAGCGCCTGCGCACCCGCACCCGCGGCCACTGGACGGCGAACGCCCTGCTGCGGGCGGCCACCGCCGACGGCCACGCCGCACTCGGCTGGGAGCGGGCGGGCACCATCGAGCCCGGAGCGCTCGCCGACCTGACCACCCTCACGCTGGAGTCGGTCAGAACCGCCGGGCCACCGCCCCGACTCGGCGCCGAGACGGCCGTATTCGCCGCGACGGCGGCCGACGTACGGCACACGATCGTGGCCGGCCGGCACGTCGTACGCGACGGGGTGCACACCCTCGTCCCCGATGTGCCGCACGCCCTCGCGCAGGCGATCGAGGCACTGAGCGACTGAACGTCGAACGACTGGGCAACGAGCGCCTGGACATCGAGCGCCCGAGGACGCCCCCCGGCCCCGCGACCGCCGCCACCCACGAGGACGCCATGAGCAGCACCGCCATCGTCAACATCGCCACGCTGGTCACCAACGACCCCTCCCTCGGCGACTCTCCCCTCGGTCCGGTCCGGGACGCGGCCGTCGTCATGGACGGCGACCGCATCGTGTGGACCGGTGAAACAAGCAAAGCACCCGCCACTGACAACCGGGTCGACGCCGAGGGCCGGGCGGTGATCCCGGGCTTCGTCGACTCGCACTCCCACCTGGTCTTCGCGGGCGACCGCACCGACGAGTTCAACGCCCGGATGTCCGGCCTCCCCTACAGCGCGGGCGGCATCCGCACCACCGTCGCCGCCACCCGGGCCGCGAGCGACGCGGAACTGGAGGCGAACCTGACCCGCCTCCTCACCGAGGCGCTCCGCCAGGGCACCACCACCCTCGAGACCAAGTCGGGCTACGGCCTCACCGCCGAGGACGAGGCCCGCGCCCTGCGGCTGGCCGCTCGCCACACCGATGAGGTCACCTACCTCGGCGCCCACGTCGTCGCCCCCGAGTACGCCGACGACCCGGCCGGCTACGTCGCCCTGGTCACCGGCGCGATGCTGGACGCCTGCGCGCCGCACGCCCGCTGGATCGACGTCTTCTGCGAGGAGGGCGCCTTCGACGGCGACCAGGCGCGCGCCGTCCTCACCGCGGGCAGGGCGAAGGGCCTGCACCCGCGCGTCCACGCCAACCAGCTCTCCCACGGTCCCGGCGTCCGACTCGCCGTCGAACTCGACGCGGCCAGCGCCGACCACTGCACCCACCTCACCGACACGGACGTCGACGCCCTGGCCAACAGCCGCACGGTGGCGACCCTGCTGCCGGGCGCCGAGTTCTCCACCCGGGCCGAATGGCCGGACACCCGTCGGCTGCTCGACGCGGGCGTCACCGTCGCGCTGTCCACGGACTGCAACCCGGGCTCGTCCTTCACGTCCTCGGTGCCGTTCTGCATCGCGCTCGCCGTGCGGGACATGGGGATGACGCCCGACGAGGCCCTCTGGTCGGCCACCGCGGGCGGCGCCGCGGCCCTGCGGCGCACCGACATCGGCCGTCTCACTCCCGGCGCCCGCGCCGACCTCGTCCTCCTCGACGCCCCGAGCCATGTCCACCTGGCCTACCGCCCCGGCGTCCCGCTGGTCGGCGGAGTGTGGCGGCGCGGCGTCCGCGTGCTCTGACCGGCGGGCCGCTCAGGCCCCGGCCCGCCACCGCTGATCCGCCCGTCCCGCCTCCCCGGCCAGGGACACCGAGTCGCCCCCGGCCGGCGTCACCGCATGGCCCGGCGCGATGGCCGGGCGGATCACCCCACGGGCGTCGACGGCGAAGCGCAGGTTCTGTCCGTTGCGCCCGTGCACCGAGTCGCACTCCCAGATGCCGACCCCCCGGTCCACCGCGCCACGGCTGTCCAGGCAGTAGTCGGAGTCGGCGTAGGACTGCAGCACACCGCGCTCCGCGTCGACCCGCCACCGCTGGGAGCGGGAGGAGTCACAGGGTGCCGTGACCACGTCCGTGCGGTTCTCCAGGTCACCGTCGATGTCTAGGCACAGGCCCGACGCCAGATTCACCACCTGCGCGTACGCGCCGCCCGGCGGCGGGTACGCGGGCGTGGCGGACGGCGTGGGGGGCGGTGTCGGGGACGGCGTGGGGTGCGGGGTGTCCGGCGGGTCGGGCTTCCCGGTCTTCGTGGGGGACGGTGCGGGGGAGTGCGTCGCGGACGCGGTGGGGGGAGGTGAGGGGGTGGCGGTCACGGTCACCGGCGGTGGGACCGCCAGGGTGGGGCCCGGTCGTGAGGCGTGCTCGGCCGGTGTGCCGCCCGGTGACAACAGCAGGAGCAGCAGCGGCACCACGGCCACGCCGAGCGCCGTCGAGGCCAGCACCAGACGCCGGGACAGCGGCCACGTCCCGACCGGGGCACCGGGGGCGGCGGACGGCTCGGCGGGCCCCGGCAGGGGGGCGGCGTACGACGTGCCCGCCCACGGCAGCAGCCCCTCGGCCAGGGTGGTGCGCGGTGCCTCCCGCAGGGCGCGCTGTTCCTCGTGGGCCGCGGCGCAGTACCCGCAGCGGGCCATGTGGGTGTTCAGGTCGGCGCCGGCGCGGAGGCCGTCGGACCGTACCGACTCCTCGATGAGCCGGCGGAAGTCGACGCACCGGGGATCGTCCGAGGCGGCCAGCCGGGACCGCAGACAGGCCCGGGCCAGCGACTCCAGCGCGGGCCGGGTGCCGTAGGTCACGTCCTGAGGGGTGAGGCCGAGGAGCGTCGCCGTACGGTGCGCGGGTTCCTGTTCCACGATGCCGTACCAGATGAGGCCCTGCGCCCGGTACGGCAGCGTCCGGAAGGCGGCGAGCATGGACGGGACCGGGCCGTCGGGACCGGACGAACTCAGTACGAGGTGCAGTCCGGCGTCGAGCCCGCCGGCCCGTCCGTCGGCGGCCCAGGTCGCTGCCGCCCGGGCGGTCAGCAGCAGGAGTCGGTGGCGCAGGGGGCCGCCGGGATCGGTACCGCGGGCGGTCTCGCGGGCGGCGTCCGTGAAGGCCTGCGCGGCGAGTTGACGCGCGCCGGAGTCGCCCGTGGTGCACTGGCGGGCGTAGGAGAGCACGGACGGGCCGTGCCGGGCGCGGAGTTCCTGAAGCGCCGAGTACGCGGCCGAGGTGTCGGCGCGCAGCGATTCGGTCAGCCAGATGTCGGACGCGCCCGCGTGCGCACCCGGGTGTCCGTCGCCGAGCCCGTCACCGTTGACGGCCTCCTCGCCCCGATCCATGCACCGCCTCCTAAGGGCCTGTCCGTCGGATCATGTCGCAGACGCGGGGGCTGGTGGGCCCTCCCCCAAGCTCTTCGAGCAGGGGGGACCCCCAGCGGCGTCGTCGGTCGCCGACTCCCCCGAGCTCTCGACGAGCTCGAGCAGGGGGGACCCCCATCGCGTCGACTCCTCCTCCGCCTTGCAGCTGGACGCACCAGCCCTCGCTCACCCACGCCGACAAGGCACCGTCGATTTCCTGGGACCTGATCCGCCGGACAGGCCCTGGCCCTGTCCGGCGGACCCGTCGTCCTGACATACCAGCCGGTCTGGGCGTGCCCATAGTGGAGGAAGAAGGCCCGCGGGGAAAGGGGTGACCGCAGGTAACGCGTCGCGCCCCGCGCCCTGTCGGCGCCGGACGCCCCTTGCGGGCACCGAGCGCCGACAGGGCGCGGGGCGCGGCCCCGTCGACCCTCGACCGTCATTCCTCCACGGTCAGCCCCTTGCGCAGCCGCGCCAGCGTGCGCGACAGCAGCCGGGAGACGTGCATCTGGGAGATGCCCAGCTCCTCGCCGATCTCCGACTGGGTCATTCCGGCGACGAAGCGCAGCGAGAGGATCGTGCGGTCGCGCGGCGGCAGTTCGGCGATCAGCGGCTTCAACGACTCGACGTACTCGATCCCTTCGAGTCCGTGGTCCTCGTAACCGATCCGGTCCGCCAGCGCGCCCTCGACGTCGTTCTCCTCCGGTTGCGCGTCCAGCGAGGAGGCGGTGTAGGCGTTCGACGCCGCCATGCCTTCGACGACCTCGTCCTTGGAGATGCCCAGGCGCTCGGCCAGTTCGGCCACGGTCGGGGACCGGTCGAGCTGCTGGGCCAACTCGTCGCCGGCCTTGGCCAGGTCGAGCCGGAGTTCCTGCAGCCGGCGCGGTACGCGCACGGACCACGAGGTGTCACGGAAGAAGCGCTTGATCTCGCCGATGATGGTCGGCATCGCGAAGGTGGGGAACTCCACACCGCGCGAAAGCTCGAAGCGGTCGATCGCCTTGATCAGACCGATGGTACCGACCTGGACGATGTCCTCCATCGGCTCGCTGCGCGAGCGGAACCGGGAGGCGGCGAACTTGACCAGGGCCAGGTTCAGTTCGACGAGCGTGTTGCGTACGTACGAATATTCGTGGGTGCCCTCGTCCAGCGATTCCAGCCGCTCGAAGAGGCTCTTGGACAACGCCCGCGCGTCGACCGGGTCCACCTCGTCATAAGGGGGGATCTCCGGGAGGCCGGCGAGGAGGCCGTCGTCCGGGACGACACCCATGTCGTCCTGCTCGATGGGAGCCAGATGTTCCGGAGGGAGTGTCGACGTCGCTTTCTGGGTACGCGATTCGTCGAGCCGGGGTGACATGATGTCCTCCATCGTTCTCGGCATATGGCTGCCGATGCCGTTACGTGCACTGCGGTGTGCGGCGCCTCCAAAGCCGGCCGTGTCGGGTACGTGTCCTTACTAGCCCTACCCGTTTCCACGAGCTCATCGCAAGTGAGTTCTGTTGCCATATGTCCGTTTGCTGCTGATTGTTCGGCTGTCGAAGCGTGGCGGCAGGGCGTAATGTTCGACAACGTCAGCAGCAGTCACGATCGATGGGAGAGAGAGGCGGCATGGACCGCGGGACGGTCGGCAGCGCACAGTCGGGCCGGCTTCTGGTCGAGGTGCGAGAAGAGGGCCCCAGTGCCGTCGTGACCCCGGCGGGTGAGTTGGATCACCACACCGCCGATCTGTTGCGTGAGCCACTGGAGGGCTGCCTCGCCAAGGGATTCAACCGGCTTGTCATCGACTGCTCCCGGCTGGAGTTCTGCGACTCCACCGGGCTCAACGTACTGCTCGGCGCCCGGCTGAAGGCGGAGGCCGCAGGGGGCGGGGTGCACCTCGCGGGGATGCAGTCCGTGGTCGCACGAGTGTTCGAGATCACCGGGGCGGAAGCGGTGTTCACCCTTCACGACAGCCTCGAGGCGGCCCTCGTCGACGAGTCCGGATGACCGCGCGGGCAGGCCGGCGCCACCCCGGGGCGGGTTCCGGGACCGGCGTTCTCCTTCCGGCGCGTTTTTCTTCCCGTCCCACGACGTGTCCCTCCCCGCACCACCCTCCGTGTCACCTCCCTGCCGTCGCGCCCTCCTCGTGCGAACGCGGAAGTGTTCCACGGGGCGACCGGGGCAGGAGACAAGCTGGATGTGTCCGCTGCCATGGTCGCGGGGCTACCGAGAACCGGGCGATCCCGCACCGTGCGACTGACTGAATACGGATTCTTTGAAACCATGAACTGGTGAATCGGTGAGGTGAAGCGCTGATGAGCACCACCCGGCCCTACCCGTCGGGCGACCGCGGTCCGGAGCCCAGCGGCGCTCCCGGGGGCGGCGCGCCGACGGCGAGCGCGTCCGGAGAGGTGGCCGTGTCGTCCGGGCCGACGGGGCCGTCGTCCGGGTCACCGGGTTCGCCGGGAGGGCGTCAGGTCCGTCGGCTGAGCTTCGACGAGCAGAGCGGCGTCGTGCCCCTCGCCCGCGACTTCACCCGCCAGGCGCTGCACGCCTGGGGCTGGCTGCCCGCCGCCACCGCCGACCGGCGGGCCGCCGCCGAGGACGTCCTGCTCGTCGTGTCCGAACTGGTCACCAACGCCTGCCTGCACGCCGAGGGGCCCGACCAGTTGGGCATCGTCTACGACAACAAGATGATCCGGCTCGAGGTCACCGACCGGGGCACCGGCCAGCCGGCCCCGCGCACCCCGCACCGCTCGGGCCGACCCGGTGGCCACGGCATGTTCATCGTCCAGCGGCTCTGCCTCGACTGGGGGGTCGTACGCACCCCGGGCATCGCGGGCAAGACCGTGTGGGCGGAACTCGGGGCACCCGCCTGACCGGACGGCGGCGCCCCGCCGCCCCGTCTGCCGCGTGAACGCCCGGAGGGCCCGGCATCCACAGGTACGTGGATGCCGGGCCCTCCGTCGCGAGGCGGTGGTCGGCGAGCCGACCGGCTCAGCGGGTCAGCGGATGTCGCCCATGAGCGACTTGACCTTGCTGCGGTACATCCACACCGCGACACCGGCGACCACGGCGAGGGTGGCCTCCATCGCGACGACGCCCGACCCGTTCAGGTCGACGCCGGCGATGGAGAGCAGGCCGGTCGTGGCGTCACCGGCGGTGACGGCCAGGAACCACACGCCCATCATCTGCGAGGCGTACTTCACGGGCGCCATCTTCGTGGTGACCGACAGGCCGACCGGGGAGAGCAGCAGCTCACCGACGGTCTGCGTGAAGTAGATCGCCACCAGCCACATCGCCGCCGCCTTGTGACCGCCCTCGGCGATGGACAGCGGGGCGAGGAACAGGAAGAAGGACGCGCCGACCAGCACCAGACCGGAGCCGAACTTCACGATCGTGCTGGGCTCCTTGCCGCGCCGGTTCAGCGCCAGCCAGAACCAGGCGAAGACCGGGGCCAGCGCCATGATCAGGACCGGGTTGACCGACTGGTACCAGGAGACCGGGAACTCCCAGCCGAAGACGCTGTTCTCGGCCGACGAGTCGGCGAAGATCGCCAGGGTCGAGCCGCCCTGGTCGTAGATCATCCAGAAGACGGCCGCGGCCACGAAGAACCAGATGTACGCGGACATCTTCGACTGCTCGGCCTGGTCCAGGGTCCGGTCGCGCTTGATCCGGACCAGCACCAGCACCGGGATGATCACACCGAGCAGCGTCAGCGGGACCAGGATCCAGTTCAGGGTGTAGTTGCCGGAGAAGCCGACGATGGCGTAGGCGACGACGGCGACGCCGGCCCAGAGGGCGGCCTTGCGCAGCGTGGAGGACTTCTCCGCGGCGGACAGCGGCTTGGGCACGACGCTGGAGTGCGCGGCGAGGTGACGGCTGCCCAGCAGGAACTGGAGCAGGCCGAGCCCCATGCCGACCGCGGCGAGCCCGAAGCCCAGGTGCCAGCTGACGCCCTCACCGACGGTGCCGATGATCAGCGGCGAGAAGAAGGCACCGAGGTTGATGCCCATGTAGAAGATGGTGAAGCCGCCGTCACGACGCGGGTCGTCCGGACCGTCGTAGAGCTGGCCGACCATCGTGGAGATGTTGGCCTTCAGCAGACCGGAGCCGAGGGCGACCAGGCCGAGGCCCGCATAGAAGGTCCCGGCGGACGGCAGGGCCAGCGTCAGGTGGCCGAGCATGACGATCGCGCCGGCGACGGCGACGGTCTTGCGCGGGCCGAGGACACGGTCGCCGAACCAGCCGCCCGGCATCGTGAGCAGGTACACCAGCGACAGGTACACCGAGTAGATGGCCGTCGCCGTGCCGGCGTTCAGGCCCATGCCGCCCGGGGCGACGAGGTACAGCGGGAGCAGGGCTCGCATGCCGTAGTAGGAGAACCGCTCCCACATCTCGGTCATGAAGAGAGTGGCCAGTCCGCGGGGGTGGCCGAAGAAGGTCTTCTCGGAGCCGGGGGTGCCGGGTGAGACCGAGTCCTTCGTCAGGCTGGACGCCATGGTCGTTCCTTGCTGGTCGGGACGCGTAGCGCAAGCGGGTACGCGCCCGGTGGGGGGCGGCCGGCACCGGCGGGCCGTGCCGTCCACCCCACGCCCCTGGGGAATCCGCTCCGGGTCACGGAGCGGGGGACGGCGACCACCGGGATCCACGCCGCTACGCGCGTCGATGTGCGTAGCGGCCCGGCCATAGGTCATTGCTTACGAGGCCGGCGGGAAGCCGACCGGCACGCAAAAGAGACCTTCAGCGGCAACTGCGCCAAAGGTCCCCGCGGTGCAACAGGCGTTGGTTCACCATACGGCAGGACAGTGCCCGATATGGAAGGACTTGAGACAGGGATCACAGGTCCCGGGGGAACCGTGATCACTCATTCGAAGGTTCTTTTCAGGATCGCACCCCACAGTTCCAGGTCCCTCTCGCGGGCCCCGAAGTGAGAAACAGGTGTGCGCGCGGTAAGAACCGGCCGCCGTGATCACACCCCGGACCGTGTCGCGGCGGGACTACCATCAGTGCATGACCCGTGTACTGCTCGCCGAGGACGACGCGTCCATCTCGGAGCCGCTGGCCCGCGCCCTGCGCCGGGAGGGCTACGAGGTGGAGGTGCGTGAGGACGGACCCAGCGCGCTCGACGCAGGCCTGCAGGGCGGCATCGACCTGGTGGTGCTGGACCTCGGGCTGCCCGGCATGGACGGTCTGGAGGTCGCCCGCCGGCTGCGTTCCGACGGCCACACGGTTCCCATCCTGATCCTGACCGCACGCGCCGACGAGGTGGACACCGTCGTCGGTCTGGACGCCGGCGCCGACGACTACGTCACCAAGCCGTTCCGGCTCGCCGAACTGCTCGCCCGGGTACGGGCCCTGCTGCGGCGCGGTGCCACCGAGCCGCAGCAGCCGCCCGCGACCCACGGCGTGCGCATCGACGTCGAGTCGCACCGGGCGTGGATGGGCGAGGAGGAACTCCAGCTCACCGCCAAGGAGTTCGACCTGCTGCGGGTCCTGGTCCGGGACGCGGGCCGGGTCGTCACCCGCGACCAGCTGATGCGCGAGGTTTGGGACACCACCTGGTGGTCGTCCACCAAGACCCTCGACATGCACATCTCCTGGCTGCGCAAGAAACTCGGTGACGACGCGGCCAACCCCCGCTACATCGCGACCGTCCGGGGCGTGGGTTTCCGCTTCGAGAAGAGCTGAACCCCGCCACCGCAGGGGGTTCTTTCAGGTAAGAGGTCATGCGCCGCCGACTGATCCAGTCCACGCTCGCCGTGGTGCTCGTCGTGATCGCCGTCTTCGGCGTGTCCCTGGTGATCGTGGAGACCCGCACCATCAGCGACACCGCCAGGGACCGGGTCGAGTCCGAGGCCGTACGGCTGGCCAGCATCGTCGACAGCCGACTGCTCGTCGAGGAGAAGGTCACCGCCGAGGTCCTGAGCGACCAGATCACCGAGGACCGCTACGCCGTCATCCGCATCCCCGGCAGGGCACCCATCGAGGTGGGCGCCAAGCCGGAGGGCGACGTCATCAGCGCCACGGCCCCGGGCGAGGAGGGCGAGACGGTCACCGTCCAGGAGCCGCGCTCCTCGGTGACCCGGGAGGTCGGCCGTACGCTGCTGATCATCGGGCTGGTGGCGCTGCTGGCGGTGATCGCCGCGGTGCTGCTGGCGGTCCGCCAGGCCAACCGGCTCGCCTCCCCGCTGACCGACCTCGCGGAGACCGCCGAGCGCCTCGGATCGGGCGACCCGCGCCCCCGCCACCGGCGGTACGGCGTCCCCGAGCTGGACCGGGTCGCGGACGTGCTGGACTCCTCCGCCGAGCGCATCGCCCGCATGCTGACCGCGGAACGGCGACTGGCCGCCGACGCCTCCCACCAGCTGCGCACCCCCCTCACCGCCCTGTCCATGCGCCTCGAGGAGATCACCCTCACCGACGACCCGGACACGGTGAAGGAGGAGGCGGCCATCGCGCTGACGCAGGTGGAACGCCTCACGGACGTGGTGGAACGGCTGCTGACCAACGCCCGCGACCCGCGCAACGGCTCCGCGGTCACCTTCGAACTCGACGAGGTGATCCAGCAGCAGCTCGCCGAGTGGCGTCCCGCCTACCGCAGTGTCGGCCGCGCCGTCGTCAGCTCCGGCAAGCGGAACCTGCGGGCGGTGGGCACACCGGGCGCGGTCGCCCAGGTGCTGGCCGCCCTGATCGAGAACTCGCTCATGCACGGCGGCGGCACGGTCGCCCTGCGCACCCGGGTCACCGGCAACCAGGTCGTCGTGGAGGTCACGGACGAGGGCCCCGGGGTGCCCGCCGAACTGGGCGCCCGCATCTTCGAACGGGCGATCAGCGGCCACAACTCCACCGGCATCGGCCTCGCGGTCGCCCGGGACCTCGCGGAGGCGGACGGCGGCCGACTGGAGATGCTCCAGGCCAAGCCCCCGGTCTTCGGCCTGTTCCTGTCCCGTACCCCGCCGCGGAAGTCCCGGGACGACGACCGCCGCACGGTCAGGTAGCCGACGGAGCGGGCGGTCCGAGGAGGACAGAGGGCAGGCGGGGCCGGCGGCGCCTACGGCACGCGCTGCCGGGCAGGTGGCTTCGCCCCGCCCCTGGCGACGGGACCCGCGCCCACTTTCGCCCCCGCGCTCCCGGTGCCCGGCTCGCGGGCCGGCAGCGCGCGGAACACCCATGTGCGGTAGGACCAGAAGCGGAACAGGGTGGCGACGCCGATGCCGAGGAACTTGAAGATGTTGCTCTGCAACCGGCTGTCCCAGCCGAACCCGTACGTCGCCGTGTACAGCAGGCCGTTCTCGATCACCAGCCCGACCACGCTGAACAGCAGGAACAGCGACATCTCCTTGGTGCGTCCGGACTTGTCGCGGTCCCGGTAGGTGAAGTAGCGGAAGCCCAGGTAGTTGAAGATGATCGCGACGACGGTCGCGATGACGCTCGCTCGCACCACCTGGAGGTCGGTCACCTGCCGGACCAGGTTGAATACGAGGAGATTGACCAACAGCCCGGCTCCGCCCACCGCGCCGAACTTCACGGCCTCACGGACGAGCCGATCGAGGCGCTGCCGCACGGCGCCGCGCGGGGCCGGGGCTGTCGAAGGCCCCGAGGAACCGCGTCCCATGGTCGTGCCGGCCCCCGTCCGTGGTGTGGCGTCAGAGTGGCGTCAACCACACCATGCTAACCACCCCTTCTCGTGATCTTCCTGCGGACGGTCCTTTCGGCCGCGGACCGTCCGGGAACGACCGGTGAGAGGCCGAAGGGCACGGGCTGATCACCGAGGGGGCCGGAAACTGCCGTGGAATCGGCCACCGCGGCCCGACCGATACCCTGGGGGTGTGACGTTCCCGGTAGTCGGCATGGTCGGCGGGGGGCAGCTCGCTCGTATGACACACGAGGCGGGCATCCCGCTCGGCATCAGGTTCAAGCTTCTCAGTGACACTCCGCAGGATTCCGCGGCGCAGGTCGTCAGCGATGTCGTCGTCGGCGACTACCGCGACCTGGACACGCTGCGCGCCTTCGCGCGCGGCTGCGACGTGATCACCTTCGACCACGAGCACGTGCCCACCGAGCACCTCAGGGCGCTGGAGGCCGACGGCATCCCCGTCCGCCCCGGCCCCGACGCGCTGGTGCACGCCCAGGACAAGGGTGTGATGCGCGCGAAGCTCAACGCGATGGGCGTGCCCTGCCCGCGGCACCGCATCGTCACCGATCCGGAGGACGTGGCCGCGTTCGCGGCGGAGGGTGAGGGCTTTCCCGTCGTGCTCAAGACCGTCCGCGGCGGCTACGACGGCAAGGGCGTGTGGGTCGTCGACTCCGCCGCGGAGGCCGCCGAGCCCTTCAAGGCCGGCGTCCCGGTGCTGGCCGAGGAGAAGGTCGACTTCGTGCGCGAACTGGCCGCCAACGTGGTCCGCTCCCCGCACGGCCAGGCCGTCGCCTACCCGGTCGTCGAGTCCCAGCAGGTGAACGGCGTCTGCGACACGGTGATCGCCCCCGCCCCCGACCTCGACGAGGCCCTCGCGCTGCGCGCCGAGGAGATGGCGCTGAACATAGCCAAGGAACTCGGCGTCGTCGGCCATCTCGCCGTGGAGCTGTTCCAGACCCGCGACGGGCGCGTCCTCGTCAACGAACTCGCGATGCGTCCGCACAACTCCGGACACTGGTCCATGGACGGCGCGATCACCTCCCAGTTCGCCAACCACGTCCGCGCCGTCCTCGACCTGCCGCTCGGCGACCCGCGCCCGCGCGCCAGGTGGACGGTCATGGCCAACGTCCTCGGCGGCGACTACCCCGACATGTACTCCGCATACCTGCACTGCATGGCCCGCGACCCCCAGCTGAAGATCCACATGTACGGCAAGGACGTGAAGCCCGGCCGTAAGGTCGGCCACGTCAACACCTACGGCGACGACCTGGACGACGTGCTGGAACGCGCCCGTCACGCAGCCGGCTACCTGAGAGGCACGATCACCGAATGAGCCCCAGCCCCGTAGTCGGCATCGTCATGGGATCGGACTCCGACTGGCCCGTCATGGAGGCCGCGGCCAAGGCCCTCGACGAGTTCGAGATCGCCCACGAGGTCGACGTCGTCTCCGCGCACCGCATGCCCCGCGAGATGATCGCCTACGGCGAGCAGGCCGCGGACCGGGGGCTGAAGGTGATCATCGCGGGTGCGGGCGGCGCGGCCCATCTGCCCGGCATGCTCGCCTCGGTCACCCCGCTGCCCGTCATCGGCGTTCCGGTGCCGCTGAAGCACCTCGACGGCATGGACAGCCTGCTCTCCATCGTGCAGATGCCGGCCGGTGTCCCGGTCGCCACCGTCTCGGTGGCCGGTGCCCGCAACGCGGGTCTGCTGGCGGTCCGCATGCTCGCCGCCCACGACGAGGAACTCCTCGGCCGGATGCGGGAGTTCCAGCAGGACCTCAACGACCAGGCCACGGAGAAGGGCAAGCGCCTGCGGGCCAAGGTCGAGGGCTCCGGCAACGGCTTCGGCTTCGGGAAGTGAGTCCCGTGAACGCTGCTGACGGTTCCTCACTCGACGTCGCCCGCGCCCTCCTCGCCGACTTCCCCGTCGTGGACGGGCACAACGACCTGCCCTGGGCACTGCGCGAACAGGTCCGCTACGACCTCGACGCCCGCAACATCGCCGACGACCAGGCCGCGCACCTGCACACCGACATCCCCCGGCTGCGCGCGGGCGGCGTGGGCGCCCAGTTCTGGTCGGTGTACGTCCGCGCGGACCTGCCCGACGCGGTGCCGGCCACTCTGGAACAGATCGACTGCGTACGGCAGTTGCTGGCCCGCCACCCGGAGGACCTGGCGCCCGCGCTGACCGCCGCCGACATGGAGGCCGCCCGCGGACAGGGCCGTATCGCCTCGCTCATGGGGGCGGAGGGCGGCCACTCCATCGCCAACTCCCTCGGCACCCTGCGCGGGTTGTACGAGCTGGGCGTGCGCTACCTGACCCTCACCCACAACTACAACGTGGACTGGGCGGACTCGGCGACGGACGAGCCCGGAGTGGGCGGCCTGTCGGCGTTCGGCCGCGAGGTGGTCCGCGAGATGAACCGGCTCGGCATGCTGGTCGACCTCTCGCACGTCGCCGCCACGACCATGCGGGACGCGTTGGACGCCACGTCCGCGCCGGTGATCTTCTCCCACTCCTCCGCCCGCGCGGTCTGCGACCACCCGCGCAACATCCCGGACGACGTACTGGAGCGGCTGCCCGCCAACGGCGGTGTCGCGATGGTGACGTTCGTACCGAAGTTCGTGCTCCAGGCGGCGGTCGACTGGACGGCCGAGGCCGACGAGAACATGCGTGCCCACGGTTTCCACCACCTGGAGACCACCGCGGAGGCGATGAAGGTGCACGCCTCCTTCGAGGAGCGCCGTCCGCGCCCGGTCGCCACGGTCGCCACGGTCGCCGACCACCTGGACCACATGCGTGAGGTGGCCGGTGTCGACCACCTCGGCATCGGCGGCGACTACGACGGCACCGCCTTCACCCCGGACGGCCTGAACGACGTCTCCGGCTACCCGAACCTGATCGCCGAGCTGCACGACCGCGGCTGGTCCAGGTCCGACCTGGCCAAGCTGACCTGGCAGAACGCGGTACGGGTACTGGGCGCCGCCGAGGACACGGCCCGGGAGCTCCGGGCGACCCGCGGGCCGTCCCACGCGACCATCGAGTCACTCGACGGCTGAGCGCACCGGCGCACCTGAACGGGGGCGGAGGGCGGGCGCGTACCCGCCCTCCACTCTCGTTTTCCGTCCCCGCTCGCTCGGTCGGTCGGTGCTGTTCGATCAGAACTGCTCGATCCGGCACGGGCAGAACGGATGCCCCGCCGGATCGGCGTACGCCCGGAAGTCCTTCGCGTCGTACTTCTCGTGTTTCTCCGGGCTTTCCCGTTCCAGCACCCGCGCCCCCGGCACCTGCTGCTCGGCCGCGCCGACCTCCTCCCAGGTGCCGCCCGCGTCGAAGCCGAGGTGGAACTGCCGGGAGTCGTGGCCGGCCCGGGGCCGGTCCGGCGGGGCGTCCCCGGGTGCCCGCCGGAAGGTCGGCCGCGGCCCGGCGGGGATCCGGAGCGCCACCCGGTCCGGGTCCTGCCCCTCGGGCGTGCCGCCCACTGCGGCCGCGTGGAAGCGGCCCGGTTCGCGCGACTCGGGGCAGTCGACGACGGACCGCGGGCGGGCCACCGCGGTCATGGATCCTCCCGGTCCAGCAGGCGCATTCAGCAGGCGCACAGGCAGAACGGATGCCCCGCCGGGTCCGCGTACACCCGGAAGGTCCGCGAGCGGTCCCCCGTCTCCAGCGGCTTCGCGCCGAGCGCCAGCACCTCCTTCTCTGCGGCGTCCAGGTCCTCGACGGTCAGGTCCAGATGGAACTGCTGCGAGTGGTCGGGCGCCGGCCACCGGGGCGGTACGTGTCCGGGGGCCGCCTGGAACGCGAGCGTGGACCCGCCGGGCACCCGGAGGTCCACCCAGTCGCCCTCGTCCACGATCGTGCCGCCCACCACCTCGGCGTAGAAACCGGCCAGCGCACGCGGATCGGGGCAGTCCAGGACGACGGAGCCCACCTTGGCAACGGACATGACTTCCTCCTCGAATCCCTTGGTTACCTGTATAAGCGAGTAACCGGTAACCGTTACTGCATGCTGCAGCAAAGGGAGTAACGTCGCAAGGGGGAAAGCACGGGGACGCGAGAGGTACCGTCCGGACATGAGTGAGAGATCGGCTGCGCCCGGTGGGCTGGTCCTGGTCGAGGGCCTCGTCAACACGCTCGACCTGGAGACGGGCGCCGACGCGCTGGACACGGCTGACGGCCGCGTCCGCTTCGGGTTCACGGAGGACGACGCGGCAGGCGTCGAGGCGGCACGCGAGCTGCGCGAGGCGCTGCGCGCGACCCTGCTCGCCCACGCCGGCCATCCGCCGCACCGCGAGGTCGTCCCGCTCGGCGCGCTGCTCGAGCGTGCCCCGTTGGTGGTCACCGTCGACCCGGCGGACGGCTCCGCCGCCCTCGCCCCCGTCGACGAGGGGCCCCTGCTCTCACGGATCGCGGCGGCCGTGGCGGAAGCGGTCACGGCGGGCACCTGGAACAGGCTGAAGGCCTGCGAGGCCGCCGACTGCCACTGGGCGTACTACGACCGCAGTCCCGCCGGACGCGGCCGCTGGTGTTCCATGCAGGTGTGCGGGGCCCGCGCCAAGATGCGCCGCTACCGCGCGAAGGGGGCCTGAAGAGGGCGGGTGCACGGCGGTCGACGGGCCCCGGGAGCCCCACCCGGCCCACCCGGTGGTGCAGAATGCAGTCGGACGCCGGTTCGGCCGACTGAGCCTCGGCCGAACCGGCGTCCTTCGCTCCGTCAGGCGGTGGGGCGTCCCATCGCGCGGTAGCGCCAGCCGGCCCGGCGCCACACCTCGGCGTCGAGCGCGTTGCGCCCGTCCAGGACCAGCCGCTGCGCCACGACCTCGCCCAGCGCCGCCGGGTCCAGCTCGCGGAACTCCCGCCACTCCGTCAGGTGCAGCACCACGTCCGCGCCCCGCACCGCGTCGAGCGCCGAGTCCGCGTACCCGAGGGTCGGGAAGAGACGCCGGGCGTTGTCCATGCCCTTCGGGTCGTACACGGTGACCTGGCCGCCCTGGAGGTGTATCTGGCCCGCGACGTTCAGTGCCGGCGAGTCCCGTACGTCGTCCGAGTCCGGCTTGAAGGTGGCGCCGAGGACCGCGACCCGCTTGCCCAGGAAGGCCCCGTCGCCGAGCGCCTGCCGGGTCAGCTCCACCATGCGGCCGCGCTGGCGCATGTTGATCGAGTCGATCTCCCGCAGGAAGGTCAGCGCCTGGTCCGCGCCCAGCTCACCGGCGCGTGCCATGAACGCCCGGATGTCCTTCGGCAGGCACCCGCCGCCGAAACCGATCCCGGCCCGCAGGAACTTCGGGCCGATCCGGTCGTCGTACCCGATGGCCTCCGCCAGCCTGGCCACGTCGCCGCCCGTGGCCTCGCACAGCTCGGCCATGGCGTTGATGAACGAGATCTTGGTGGCCAGGAAGGAGTTCGCGGAGGTCTTCACCAGCTCCGCGGTCGGGAAGTCGGTCGCCACGAACGGGGTGCCCTCGCCGACCGGTGTGGCGTACACCTCCCGCAGCAGCTTCTCCGCCCGCTCGCTGCGCACGCCCGCCACGATCCGGTCCGGGTGCAGCGTGTCCTGGACCGCGAAGCCCTCGCGCAGGAACTCCGGGTTCCAGGCCAGCTCGGCGTCCGCGCCGGCCGGGGCGTGCTCGGCCAGGTAGGCGGCCAGCCGGTCGGCGGAGCCCACCGGCACGGTCGACTTGCCGACGACCAGCACGGGGCCGGTCAGGTGCGGGGCCAGCGAGGCGAACGCGGAGTCGACGTACGACATGTCGCAGGCGTACTCGCCGTGCCGCTGCGGAGTGTTCACGCAGACGAAGTGGACGTCGCCGAACGCCCCGACCTCGGCCCAGTCCATGGTGAACCGCAGCCGGCCGGTGGACCCCTCGATCCCCGCCACATGCCGGCGCAGCAGTTCCTCGAGCCCCGGCTCGTACATCGGGACCTCGCCCCGCCGGAGCATGTCGATCTTCTCCGGCACGACATCGAGGCCCAGTACCTCGAACCCGAGCTCCGCCATGGCCGCGGCGTGCGTCGCACCGAGATAACCGGTGCCGATCACGGTGATCCTGAGGGCCATGCGTGCTCCAAGGGGTATACGGCAGGTAGTGCGGGCCCGAGCATAACCGGGGGCGGCGAGCGCGCCGTAGCGGGCGATCCGGCCCGTTGTCGGCAAACTCACGTACGTCCGTACGGGCGGGAGTTCTACTATGGGGGTTACTTAACGGTAGTTAGCATCATCAGAGCGTCGCCCTCGTCGCCCTCGTCGTCTTTGGAGTGAGAGACCTTGGCCGGATCGGCTGACTTCGACCTGTACCGCCCGTCCGAGGAGCACGACATGCTCCGCGACGCCGTCCGCTCGCTGGCCGAGGCGAAGATCGCGCCGTACGCCGCCGCGGT
>NZ_JBFAKH010000050.1:0-58363 GCF_040655635.1 Streptomyces sp. NPDC050388 | reverse complement strand
CCTCCGTCTTCTCTGACGTAGTCTCTGACGTCCTCACGCCCCCCCCCGCGCGTCTCGTGAGAACGGGCTCAGTGGCCGCCCTGCTCCTTGAAGCGCTTGTAGGACCGCTCGATCTCGATCTCGGCGTCGGTCCGGCCGACCCAGTTGGCGCCCTCCACCGACTTGCCCGGCTCCAGGTCCTTGTAGACCTCGAAGAAGTGCTGGATCTCCAGACGGTCGAACTCCGACACGTGGTGGATGTCGCGCAGGTGCTCCACGCGCGGGTCCGTCGACGGGACGCACAGCAGCTTGTCGTCGCCGCCGGCCTCGTCGGTCATCCGGAACATGCCGATCGCGCGGCAGCGGATCAGGCAGCCGGGGAACGTCGGTTCGTCAAGGATGACCAGCGCGTCCAGCGGGTCGCCGTCCTCGCCGAGGGTGTTCTCGACGAAGCCGTAGTCGGTCGGGTAGGCGGTCGAGGTGAAGAGTCGACGGTCCAGGCGGATCCGACCCGTCTCGTGGTCCACCTCGTACTTGTTCCGCGAACCCTTCGGGATCTCGATCGTGACGTCGAACTCCACCGGTGGCTCCTCCATGATCAGCACGTAGTTCTGGTGGTTAAGTGTCCCTCACGCAGGTGTGTGATCGCGAAAGGGGCTGGTGGTCGTGCCAGAGCTGAGGCCTTGGCGGGCCGCGAGACCGCATGTCGCGCGGGTCGCGGACGCCGTACGACCGCGTCTCGCACGGGCCGCGGCGACCGTAGGGCCGCGTCTGGCGCGTGTCGCCGCGGCCGCCGGACCACGGATCGCGCGGTCGGTGGCCCGGCCGGGCACCTGGTCGAAGACCTGGCGGTTCACCGTGGTCGCGGCCGCCACCGGGACGGCACTGGCCGCCGGTGCGGTGACCGCCGCGGGTCCCTGGGACTCCACAGGTCAGCGTACGGCCGAGCGGAACCGGGCCGTGGCCCTGGAGACCGCGCGTGGCGCAGATCACGGCGGCACCCGCGGCAACGCCGGCACGCCGCCCCGTGGCCCCCGGGCGGCTCCCAGCGCCCCCTCCGTGCTCGCCGGTCTCGGCGACGGCGCCACCACCGTGCGGTCGGCGCCCGGCGGCAAGGCCCTCGCCGGCACCCTCACCCCGCTGCTGAAGGCCCCGGAACTCGGCCGCCACTCCGCCGCCGTGGTCGACGTGTCCACCGGCAGAAAGCTGTACGCCCACGGCTCCGGAGACGCGCTCACCCCCGCCTCCACCACGAAGATCGTCACCGCCGCGGCCGTACTCACCGCCCTGGGCCCCGACCACCGCCTGACCACCCGCACCACCTTCGAACCCGACACGAAAGAGGTCATCCTCGTCGGCGGCGGCGACCCCACCCTCACCGCCCGGAAGAAGAACGACACGGGCTCGGCGAGCCTGCGCGACCTCGCCGAGCGGACCGCCGCCGCCCTGGCCGAACGCGGCGTACGCGAGGTGACCCTGTCCTACGACACCACCCTCTACGCGGGCGGCGACCGGCACCCGATCGGGGTCAACCCCAACCTCGCCGCCGTCGTCCCCCTGATGACCGACGAGGCCCGGGCCGACGACTCCGACAGCGGCCCCGCGGACCGCGTCGCCGACCCCGCGGCCGACGCCGCGCGGAAGTTCGGCGAGTTCCTGAAGGAACGCGGCATCAAGGCCACGCCGCCCGGCCCGTCGAAGTCCACGACCCGCGCCGGCACCCTCGCCACGGTGTCCTCGCCCCCGCTCGCCACCCTGGTCGAACGGATGCTCACCAACAGCGACAACGACCTCGCCGAGGCCCTCGCCCGCCAGACCGCGATCGCGACCGGCGAACGCGCCGACTTCGCGGGCGCCGCCGCCGCCCTCCGCACGCAGCTCGAGAAGCTCCGGGTCCCCCTGGAGGGGGCCGTGCTCAAGGACGGCAGCGGACTCAGCCGCGACAACCGGCTCACCGTCGGCCTCCTCACCGCGCTGCTGGTGAAGTCCGGCGACCCCGCCCGCCCCGAGCTGCGGTCCGTCCTTACCGGCCTGCCCGTCGCGGGCTTCACCGGCACCCTCACCGGCCGCTACGCCGACGGCGCGGCCGGCCTCGTCCGCGCCAAGACGGGCACCCTCACCGGCGTCAACGCCCTGGCGGGCACCGTCGTCGACAAGGAGGGCCGCCTGCTCGCCTTCGCCTTCCTGGCGACCGGCACCAGCAGCCCCACGGCGGCCCAGACGGCCCTGGACAAGGCGGCCACGGCCCTGGCGGCGTGCGGCTGCCGGTGACCCGCGGGGCGGCCGGAACGGCCGCCCCGTCGCCCTGCCCCGTACCGCTGTACTCACGTACCGTTGCAACATGACGAGTTTCGGTGGTGCTGCCTCTTCCGGGATGGTCGACTGGGATCTCGCGGTCGCGACCGCGACCCGGCTCATGCGGCCGGGCCCCGATGTGAGCCGGGACGACGCCAGGGCCGTCGTCTCGGAACTGCGCCGGCACGCGAAGGCGTCCGAGGAACACGTCCGGGGCTTCACCCGGCTGGGCACCGAGGAGATCCACGACACCCCGGTCCTCGTCGTCGACCGCCCGGGCTGGGTGCGGGCCAACGTCGCCGGTTTCCGCGAACTCCTCAAACCGCTGCTCGACAAGATGCAGGAGCGGCGTGGCAGTTCCCCCGGGGGGGCGCTCCTGGGCACCGTCGGCGGCAAGGTCACCGGCGTCGAGCTGGGCATGCTGCTGTCCTTCCTGGCCTCACGCGTCCTCGGCCAGTACGAGACCTTCGCCCCCGCCACCCGCGACCTCCTGGCCGGCGGCCCCGCCGACGCCCCGAACGGCGGCGGCCGGCTGCTGCTCGTAGCCCCCAACATCGTCCACGTCGAACGCGAGCTCGACGTGCACCCGCACGACTTCCGGCTGTGGGTGTGCCTGCACGAGGAGACCCACCGCACCCAGTTCTCCGCCGTGCCCTGGCTGCGCGACCATCTGGAGGGCGAGATCCAGTCGTTCCTGGCGGAGACCGACGTCGACCCGATGACCGTCCTGGAGCGCGTCCGCCAGGCCGTCCAGTCCTTCGCCGGCGGCCGGCCCGAGGGCGAGGAGGGCGAGGCGGCCGACGAGGGACGCTCCCTGGTCGAACTCGTGCAGACCCCCGCCCAGCGGGAGATCCTCGGCCGCCTCACGGCGGTGATGTCCCTGTTGGAGGGACACGCCGACTTCGTGATGGACGGCGTCGGCCCCGATGTCGTGCCGAGCGTCGCCGAGATCCGCGAGAAGTTCCAGCAGCGCCGCGCGAAGGGCGCATCCCGCCTGGACCTGGCGCTGCGCAAACTGCTCGGCCTGGACGCCAAACTCCGCCAGTACCGCGACGGTGAACGCTTCGTCCGCGCGGTCGTCGACGAGGTCGGCATGGACGGCTTCAACCGGGTGTGGACCTCGCCCAACACCCTCCCCACCAAGGCGGAGATCGCCAAACCGGCGGAATGGATCACGCGTGTGCACCGCAAGCCCGAGTCCTGACGGCGCGCGCCCGGCGTGAACCTGGCGCGCGTCCAGCACGATGAAGTCGATCCGGCCGACGGCAGGCGGATGACCCTGTAATCACCCGTCCGAGGGACCGTGAGCGAAGAGTAGGCGTGCAATGCTCGGGTAACGGCCCGGCTCTGTCACCATTTACACACTCTGAGTGACCGACTCGAGCCCACGCCCCCTGACAACTTCATGAAGGGAACCGGACATGGGTCCCCATCCTGCGGTCGCGGCGATACGCCTGGCGGTTCGCCGCGTACTCCACGACATCCTCGACGAACACAGCCGAATCCCCGACGAAGCCGGCCGCACCCCCGGCCGGTCCCCGCACGACTTCCCGCACGGCTCCCCGCATGGCTCCCCGCATGACCGAGAGTCGTCCCCCCTCGTGCTCGTGGCCTGCTCCGGCGGCGCCGACTCCATGGCCCTCGCCTCCGCCCTCGCCTTCGAGGCCCCACGGCTGGGCCTGCGGGCCGGCGGTGTCACCGTCGACCACGGCCTCCAGGCCGACTCCGATCTGCGCGCCGCCGAAGTGGTCCTGCGCCTGCGCGAACTGGGCCTCACCCCCGTGGAGTCCGTCGCCGTCAGCGTCGGCCGCGAGGGCGGCCCCGAGGCCGCCGCCCGCGACGCCCGCTACGCCGCCCTCGACGCCGCGGCCGAACGACACGGGGCCGCCGCCGTCCTGCTCGGACACACCCGCGACGACCAGGCGGAAACCGTCCTGCTGGGCCTCGCCCGCGGCTCCGGCATCCGTTCCCTGTCCGGAATGGCCGCGGTCTCGGGGGCCGCCGGCCGTTACCGCAGGCCGTTCCTCCGGCTCGACCGGCAGACGGCCCGCACGGCCTGCCTGGCCCAGTCCCTCCCCGTCTGGGACGACCCGCACAACACCGACCCCACCTACACCCGTTCCCGGTTGCGCCACGAGGGCCTGCCCGCCCTGGAGAAGGCGCTCGGCAAGGGCGTCGTCGAGGCGCTCGCCCGGACGGCCCAGCTCTCCCGCGACGACGCCGACGCCCTCGACGCCTGGGCCGGCCGGGCCGAGGTCGGCGTCCGCGACGCGGACGGCCGCCTGGAGTGCGCCGGGCTCCACGCCCTTCCGCCCGCCGTGCGCCGCCGGGTGCTGCGCCGCGCCGCCATCGACGCGGGAGCTCCGGCCGGTTCGCTGTTCGCCCGGCACATCGAGGAGGTCGACCGGCTGATCACCGGCTGGCGAGGCCAGGGGGCCATCAATCTGCCCGGTCGGGTCGTCGCCCGTCGCCAGGGTGGCAGACTGGTGATTCGGCAAGGCTGAAAAACGTGCCCTCGGCAGCGCCGCGGACGGTACGGGACAGCCGCTGGGACGACCGAAAGTGATGCGGGTGGACGCGAAAGACATGGGTGCCGACCTCGAGAAGGTGCTCATCACCAAGGAAGAGATCGACGCCAAGCTGGCTGAGCTGGCCGCGAAGATCGACGCGGAGTACGCGGGCAAGGAACTGCTGATCGTCGGAGTCCTCAAGGGCGCCGTGATGGTCATGGCCGACCTCGCCCGAGCGCTGTCCACCCCCGTCACCATGGACTGGATGGCCGTATCCTCGTACGGGGCGGGCACCCAGTCCTCCGGTGTGGTGCGGATCCTCAAGGATCTCGACACCGACATCAAGGGCAAGCACGTCCTGATCGTCGAGGACATCATCGACTCCGGCCTGACCCTGTCGTGGCTGATCTCGAACCTCGGCTCGCGCGAGCCCGCCTCCCTCAAGGTGTGCACACTGCTGCGCAAGCCCGAGGCCGCCAAGGTCAACATCGATGTGGAATGGGTCGGTTTCGACATTCCCAACGAGTTCGTCGTCGGATATGGCCTCGACTACGCCGAGAAGTACCGCAACCTCCCGTTCGTCGGTACGCTCGCGCCTCACGTCTACGGCGGCTGAGTCACCCGGCCCGGAGCGCCGTATGTGATCGGGAACCCCGGCGGGTCCCGCTCCGTTGGAGCATGCGTGGACGCGATTGCCAGCAGTCCCACGCAGCTTCGGCGGGCGATGCTGGGGTACCGTCCGAAGAACAGTCTTTATCAAACTCACTATGGCAGGAGGGACGGGGCGGCACCGCTCCGTATGGATGGACGTGAAGCGATACTTCCGTGGGCCGGTCATGTGGATCGTGCTGGCCGTCCTCGCCGTGGTCGTGTTGATGCAGGTCGTCGGCTCGTCCGGCGGCTACAAGACGGTGGACACCGGCCAGGTGGTCCAGGCGATCAACCAGAACAAAGTCGAGTCGGCCAAGCTGACCACCGGCGACGAGCAGATCATCAAGGTCGAGCTCAAGCCCGGTGAGAAGATCAAGGACAGCTCGAAGATCCAGGCGAGTTACATCGGTGACCAGGGCGTCACCATCGCCAACACGCTGCAGGACAAGTACCAGAACAAGCAGATTCCGGACGGTTACACGGTTTCGCCGTCCAAGCAGAACGCGTTCGTGAGCATTCTGCTGTCGCTGCTGCCCTTCGTCCTCATCGTCGTGGTCTTCCTGTTCCTGATGAATCAGATGCAGGGCGGCGGCTCCCGCGTCATGAACTTCGGCAAGTCCAAGGCGAAGCTCATCACCAAGGACACCCCGAAGACGACGTTCGCCGACGTCGCGGGATCGGACGAGGCGGTCGAGGAACTCCACGAGATCAAGGAGTTCCTGCAGGAGCCGGCGAAGTTCCAGGCCGTCGGGGCGAAGATCCCCAAGGGCGTGCTGCTGTACGGCCCGCCCGGAACCGGAAAGACCCTGCTCGCGCGTGCCGTCGCGGGCGAGGCCGGAGTCCCCTTCTACTCGATCTCCGGTTCCGACTTCGTCGAGATGTTCGTCGGTGTCGGTGCCTCCCGGGTCCGTGACCTGTTCGAGCAGGCCAAGGCCAACGCCCCGGCGATCGTCTTCGTCGACGAGATCGACGCGGTCGGCCGCCACCGCGGCGCCGGCCTCGGCGGTGGTCACGACGAGCGCGAGCAGACCCTGAACCAGCTCCTCGTCGAGATGGACGGCTTCGACGTCAAGGGCGGCGTGATCCTCATCGCCGCCACGAACCGCCCGGACATCCTCGACCCGGCCCTCCTGCGCCCCGGCCGCTTCGACCGCCAGATCGCGGTCGACCGCCCGGACATGCAGGGCCGGCTGGAGATCCTCAAGGTCCACCAGAAGGGCAAGCCGGTCGCCCCGGACGTCGACCTGGCGGCCGTCGCCCGCCGCACCCCCGGCATGACCGGTGCCGATCTGGCCAACGTGCTGAACGAGGCCGCGCTGCTGACCGCGCGCAGCGATCAGAAGCTGGTCGACAACCACATGCTGGACGAGGCGATCGACCGTGTGGTCGCGGGCCCGCAGAAGCGGAGCCGGATCATGTCGGACAAGGAGAAGAAGATCACCGCGTACCACGAGGGCGGACACGCCCTCGTCGCGGCGGCCTCACCGAACTCCGACCCCGTCCACAAGATCACGATCCTGTCCAGAGGCCGTGCCCTCGGCTACACGATGGTGCTGCCGGACGAGGACAAGTACTCGACCACGCGCAACGAGATGCTGGACCAGCTGGCCTACATGCTGGGTGGCCGGGCGGCCGAGGAGCTCGTCTTCCACGACCCGACCACCGGTGCGGCCAACGACATCGAGAAGGCCACCGGCCTGGCCCGCGCGATGGTCACGCAGTACGGCATGACCGAGCGTCTCGGTGCGATCAAGTTCGGCGGCGACAACTCCGAACCGTTCCTCGGACGTGAGATGGCTCACCAGCGCGACTACTCGGAGGAGATCGCCGCGCTGGTCGACGAAGAGGTCAAGAAGCTCATCGAGACCGCGCACAACGAGGCGTGGGAGATCCTGGTCGAGAACCGCGACGTGCTCGACAACCTGGTCCTCGCCCTCCTGGAGCGGGAGACGCTGGGCAAGGAGGAGATCGCCGAGATCTTCGCGCCGATCGTCAAGCGCCCGCCCAGGCCCGCCTGGACCGGTTCCTCCCGCCGTACGCCGTCCACCCGCCCGCCGGTGCTCTCCCCCAAGGAGCTGGCACTGACGAACGGGGCGAACGGTGCGACGCCGGCCATCTCCACCGTGAAGAGCACCGCCGCGGAAGCCGCGCCGGCGCCCGAGCGGACCCCGGAGGACCGCCCCGAGAGCTGACCGGCTCTCCCGGTGGCCCCGCCGGGCCCGGAATGAACGCCGCGCCCCCCAGGTTCTAGCCTGGGGGGCGCGGCTTTTGTGTATCCGCAGTCGAGACGCGTACCCCTGACGCGCGCAGGCACAGGAACGAGGCACCACATGACCGACCCCGTGACGCTGGACGGCGATTTCACCTTCGGCGAGTTCGACGAGAAGCGAGCCGAGAACGCCGTACGCGAGCTGCTGATCGCGGTCGGTGAGGACCCCGACCGGGAGGGGTTGCAGGAGACGCCGGCCCGGGTGGCACGGGCGTACAAGGAGATATTCGCCGGCCTGTGGCAGAAGCCCGAGGACGTGCTGACGACCACGTTCGACATCGGGCACGACGAGATGGTGCTCGTGAAGGACATCGAGGTGTACTCGACGTGTGAGCACCACCTGGTGCCGTTCCGCGGCGTGGCCCACGTCGGCTACATCCCGGCCACCAGCGGCAAGATCACGGGGCTGTCGAAGCTGGCCCGGCTCGTGGACGTCTACGCCCGGCGACCGCAGGTGCAGGAACGGCTCACCACCCAGATCGCGGACTCCCTGATGGAGATACTGGAGCCGCGCGGAGTGATCGTGGTCGTGGAGTGCGAGCACATGTGCATGTCGATGCGGGGCATCCGCAAGCCCGGCGCGAAGACCCTCACCTCGGCCGTGCGCGGCCAGCTGCGGGACGCGGCGACGCGCAACGAGGCGATGAGCCTGATCATGGCGCGCTGACCGGGGACGGACCCGCGCGGGAACGGTCCCGGCCCCAGGAACTGCGGCCTCCGGGGCCGCGGCCCCTGGAACCGGACCCTGGAATGCGTCTCAGGCCGCCGGGGCCGTGCCCCTGCCGTTGTGGTGGTCGTCGTCGTCCTCCGGGAGCTTGCAGACCCGCTCCAGGAAGAGGGCGGCCGCTATGACGGCGATCCCCGCCAGGACCGAGGCGCCGGCGTAGATGGCCTGGTCGCGGCGGGCCGGGATGTCGAGGGACTCCAGGAGGAAGACGCCGGTGCCGCCGTACATCCCGGCGACCAGGGCGGCGACCAGGGCACTGGCCTGGCCGAAGACGACCGCGCGGGCCGCCATCATGGGGTCGACGCCCTTCGCTTCGGGACGGCGCTCGCGCTGGGCCTTGAGACGGGCGCGGAGAGAGAGCGCCGTGGCCGTGAGGACCACGGCGATCAGGGCGAGGACGATGGGCGCGGCCACCGGGACGCTCGGCAGCGTGTCGAAGGAGTTCCAGAGGCGGGCGACGGCCCAGGACAGGATCCCGGCCACGACGAAGACGCCGGCCAGCACCCTGATGCGCAGCTCTCTCACGGTGTCCCTTCGGTTCCCCCGGTGCCCCGGAATGCGGTCGTGTCGACCTTAACGGCTATTCGGGCAGCCGAAGTTCCAGGTCGGCCCGGGGCAGGACGCCTTCCCGGCCGACCGCGCCCAGCAGGGCGGCGACGGGGCCGCGCCCGGGGAGAACGGCCTCGGGGTCGACGTCGTGCCAGGGGGCCAGTACGAAGGCGCGCTCGTGGGCGCGGGGGTGCGGGAGGGTCAGCCGCGGGTCGTCGGACAGGAGGTCCGCGTAGGCGACGATGTCCACGTCCAGGGTGCGCGGACCCCAGCGCTCGTCACGGACCCGGTGGAAGGCCTCCTCGATCGCGTGCGCCCGCTCCAGCAGGGAGGACGGGGGGAGGGTGGTCCTCAGGGCCACGACCGCGTTGAAGTACGAGGGCTGGCTGCCGGGCTCGACGCCCCACGGCTCCGTCTCGTACACGGGGGACACCGCTTTGACGCGGATGCCCGGGGTGTCCTCCAGGGCGTCGACGGCCCCCTGGAGGGTCTCCAGCCGGTTGCCGAGGTTGGCGCCGAGGGCGATCACGGCCTGCTTCGGGTTCTGCAGGGTGCTGTCGGCGGCGTCGACCCGCTCCGTCACGGATGCGGGGACCGGCTGGACGGTCGGGTCGGTGTGGCCCTGGGCGGAAGGCCTGGTCATACGCGGCTCCGGGTGATGGTGATGGTCACGTCGTCGAAGGGCACGGTGATCGGTGCGTCCGGCTTGTGGACGCGGACCTCGACCTCCTGGACCACGTCGTGCTCGAGGCAGACCCGGGCGATGCGCTCGGCGAGCGTCTCGATGAGGTTCACCGGCTCGCCCTCGACGACCGCCACGACCTCCTCCGCCACGATCCCGTAGTGCACGGTCTTCGTCAGGTCGTCGTCGGTCGCGGCCGGTCGGGTGTCCAGGCCGAGGACGAGGTCGACGACGAAGGTCTGGCCCTCCTCGCGTTCCTTGGGGAACACACCGTGGTGCCCACGGGCCCTCAGGCCGTGCAGCGCGACACGATCCACGCGAATCCACTCCTGTAGTCGGTCGGTCGTCCAGTCGGTCGGTTCGCCGGTCCGCCGGTCGATGCCGTGCGGGCGGCACACCTGCCTCGGTCGAATCTACCCGCGAGCACCCCCCGGACCGGCCCCGAGGGGGCGCCGGTCCGGGTCGGTACCAGGAGGATTCACCCTGTGTTCTCCCGGGAAGGCCCGGGGCGCACGGGTCGGTGGCGGCCCCTGCCCGCACGGCCGTGATTCCCACCACTTCCCGGTGGCCCCGGCCGTGAGGGGCGGCCGGTTGCCGGACGGATCCGAGTGCCTCGGCAGGCAAGGTTCGCCCCGTCGCGACGCCCGGCACGCACCCCCGAGCTCTCGGCTTTGCTCGAGCAGGGAGAGCACCCCCATGACGCCGCTCCTCGACGGGCGAACGCCGCCTGCCGGGGCGCTAGGCGGGAGAGTCGGTGTCGTCCGGGGTGTCGGTGTCGTCGGGGGGTTCGTCCTCGCCGTTCTCGGCGAGGACGGGGGAGGCGTGGTGGGACCAGAGCTTCCAGCCCGCGGGGGTGCGCCGGTAGATGTTGGTGGCGACGACCAGCTGACCGACCAGGGGGCCGAGCTCCTCGCCCGCCTTCGGCGCGGGACCACCGCTGAGGATGTTCTCGGTGCAGGTCACCAGGGCGGTGTCGCCGGTGACGGAGACGTGCACGTCGGTGAGGAAGAACTGGATGTAGTCGGTGTTCGCCATGATCAGGGCGTACGACCGGAGCACCTCGCCGCGGCCGGTGAGCACCGGCCAGCCGGGGTGCACGCAGGAGACCACTCCGGTGTCCGCCGGGTCGTGGTAGGTCTCGTCGACGCCCAGGTCGGCCGGGGTGAGCCAGAGCGACGCCACCTCCTCGAAGTCACCCTGCTCGAGTGCCTCGTAGAAGGCGGCGTTGGTGGCCTCGACCTGCTCGACGTCGGTGTGAGGCGCGCTCACCGGGTTCCTTCCGCACCGTGCGGGGCGGGCTCGGGGTGCGTGCCGTCCGGGGTGCGCGCCTGTTCGACGGCGCGTACGACCCGTACGGCGTCCGCGGTGGCGCGCACCTCGTGCACGCGGACCGCCCAGGCGCCGCCCTGCGCGGCGAGGGCGGAGACGGCGGCGGTGGCCGCGTCACGTTCCCGGGCGGGCGGGGGCGTGCCGTCGGGCCCGGCCAGGACCTGGCCGAGGAACCGCTTGCGGGACGCGGCCACGAGCAGCGGGTGACCGAGTGCCCGGAGGCGGTCCAGCCGGGCGAGGAGGGCGAGGTCGTGGCCGGTGTCCTTGGAGAAGCCGAGTCCGGGGTCGACGATCACGCGGTCGGCCGCGACGCCGCTCTCCAGCACCGCCGCCACGCGCGCGTGGAGTTCGTCGACGACCTCGGTGACGATGTCGTCGTACGCGCCCCTGACGTTGCCGCCCTCCAGCAGGCCGCGCCAGTGCATGACGACGAAGGGGGCACCGGCGGCGGCGACGACGCGGAGCATGTCGGGGTCGGCGAGACCGCCGCTCACGTCGTTGACGAGCGCGGCGCCGGCCACGAGGGACTGTTCGGCGACCGAGGCGCGCATGGTGTCGACGGAGATCGTGACGCCCTCGGCGGCGAGGCCGCGGACCACGGGGATGACGCGCTTGAGTTCCTCGGCCTCGTCGACGCGGGTGGCGCCGGGGCGGGTGGACTCGCCGCCGACGTCCACCAGGTCGGCGCCCTGGGCAACCAGGTCGAGGCCGCGCTTGACGGCGGTCGTCGTGTCGAACCAGCGGCCACCGTCGGAGAAGGAGTCGGGGGTCACGTTCACCACGCCCATGACCGCGCAGCGGTCCCAGTGGGGAAGGCCCGCGACGTGGAGATGTCCGCTGCTGCTGCTCATATGTTCAGCGTATGCCCCGGGCGCGGCCCGGGAGACCCGGACCCTGGGGACCCGGACCCGGAAGATCCGGAGGGGAGCCGGGCCCGTGCCCCCGTCCGAACCTCCGGCCGGTATTTCCTCAGCGGATCTCGTCGGTCTTCCCGGAAAGTGGTGACCCGCCCCTTCTCGCGAAAATGATCTTGCATATTCGCATGCCGAACCTATTCACGGTTCGGCGGAGTTCCCTGACGCCCTGTGAAAGCCTCGGTGTGGCTTTGTTTTTACGGGGCGGGGCTCCATCATTCGCCTACGCGCGGTAAGTTTCTGGCCATGCCACGTGGACGTCACCGCCATTCCCCGCCCCTGCACAGGATGCTGCCCCCGTCGGCGATCGCAGGCGTCTCCCTCGTCTGCGCCCTGGGACCCTGGGTGTTCACACAACCGATGGCGCTTCGCCTCCTGGCCGCCGCCGCGGCGGCCACGGCGATCATCGGTGCGGTCGTCATGCGGCACTGGGACACCCAGGCCGGCAAGCAGGTCGCCGACCTCACGCGCGCGCGGGCCGGTGACGAGTGGCGGTTCGAGGAGCGGATCGCCGAACTGGAGGCCGACCTCGACGAGTCGCGCGAACTGCGCGTCAAACTGGAGCAGCGGCTGCGCGCCAAGCGCGCGGAGCTGACCGGGCTGCGCAACGAGCACGCGGCACTGCTCCGGCGGTACGCCGCCGCGGAGACCGAGCGGGCGAGCGTTCTGGAGGAGCGCCGGGTGCTCGAGATCGAGGCGGCGGTACCGGCCCGTGCGTTGCCGGCGGGGCCTTCGGCGCGGTCCGGTGAGGAGACCGCCGGGACGGTGTCCGTGCCGGCGGCCAGGAACGAGGACGGAACCGCGGGTGGGGCCGCGGTGGAGGAGGCGACCGGGGCGGAAGCGGTCGGGGCGGAGCCGACGGCTCCCGCGGTCTTCTCGCCCGAGGGCTCCAAGCTGTTCCTGCGGGCCGAGGCGGCGCTGGCCCGGCTCGGCGACGACGCGCGGGAGGAGCACCACGACACCTCCGAGGGTGACGCCTCCGAGGACGACTCCCCCAAGGGCGACGGTCCCGAGCCCGCGAAGAAGCGGAGGCCGGAGCAGCCGCGGGAGGACGGGACGGAGGGGCAGCCGGGGGCGGTCGGCGAGCACGAGCGCGCGGCCTCCTCCGGTTCGGGCATCGACCCCGGCACCGGCACCGCGCCCGAGGAGCCGTCCCAGCCCGAGCAGTCGGCCCCGCCGGTTCCGCCCGGCCGTTCGGTGCAACCCTCCGGGCACTTCACCGTGCCGACCGCGGTCGCGGTCGTACCGCCGACGGAGCCCGTCCGACGTCCGGTGACCGACGGCGGGTTCGACTTCTTCGGTACGCAGAAGGACGAGCGACCCGGCCGGGAGGGCGTCCAGGACGAGGACCTCGCCGATGTCGTCGGCCAGGAGGCCCTGGCCCTGCACGAGCCCGAGGACGACGGCGAGTTCAAGCCGGCCGATGAGGACGCACGGGCCGTCGGCCAGGTCATCGATCTGACGGCGCACGAGGAGCCCGAAGAGGACGGTACGGACGGCCCGGACGGCACAGCCGACGCGGTCGACGCCGAGGGGCTGCGCAGCGCGGTCTCCTGAAGCACCGCACGCGTTTGCGGGAGCTTCCGGGGTCCGGGATTCGGAGTCAGGCCATCCAGCGGTCCGGGCGGGCGTCCCTGCGGCCGGTCCGGGAACGTTCCGCCTGGGCCCGCAGCAGCTCCGCAGCCTCGTCGGCGTCCCGGAGCCGGGCCGTCACGGACTTGTCGGCCCCGGTGTCCACATGGACGTCCGCGACGCCCCGGGCGCGCTGCCAGGGGCCCTGGGCCAGCCGTACGCTCTGCACCTTGGCGTGCGGCACCAGGGCGACGGTCCGGCTCAGCAGGCCGTGCCGCGCGGCGAACACGGCGTCGGTGACGGCGAGCCCGTAGCCGCGCCACCACACCGGCACGCACCACCGGGCGCGCCGCGGCGGCCGGGACAGTTCCGCGTGCGACGGCACGTGGACGCCGGGGAGCACGCGTGCGACGACGGACTCGGCGATCTCGCGCGGAGCGACCGGCAGCAGCAGGGAGTTGGACGAGCCGGCCACGTCGAGTTCGACCCGTACCCAGCCCTGTCGCCGCCACAGCAGCGGCTCCACGAGCCGCACGGTCTGCACCCGTCCCGGCGGCACCGTCTCGTGCGCCCGGTCCAGCAGCCCGTGGTCGATCCGCAGTCCGTCGGGCGACTCGCCCAGGGTCCAGTCGTACTCGGTGACGAACCGGCCGACGCTGCTCGCACCCGCCGCGCCGAACAGCGGCACCGCGGCGGCGAGGACCGTCCACAGGCTGTGGGTGGCCATCCACAGCAGCGGCACCACGACGAGGGCGGCGATCAGCCAGACCCAGGTCGAGGCGGTCAGCACGAGGGAGAGGGCGAGGACGCCGGGCGGCACGCGCAACAGCTGCCGGGACGGCGCCTCGCCGACCTCGTGCGCCGTCTCGGGAGCGAAACCCGCCGCCCGCGCGAGCAGCTCGGCGCGCAGTGCGCGGGCGTGATCGGCACCCAGGAAGGCCAGTTCGTCCTTCTTGTCGGTGCCGATGACGTCGAGCCTGAGTTTCGACACGCCCGCGACCCGCGCGAGCAGCGGCTGGGTGACGTCGATGGCCTGGATCCGCTCCAGCCGGATGTGCACGGTGCGGCGGAACAACAACCCGGTGCGGATGCGCAGTTCGCTGTCGGTCACCGCGAAATGGGTGAACCACCAGGTCAGGAAGCCGTAGAGGGCGGCGGCCGGGATGAGGACGCCGAGACCGATCAGCAGGGTCGTCGTGGTCAGCCGGGTCAGCTGACGCTGCGCCTGGTCCGGGTCGTGCAGCGCCCACCCGATGACGACCGCTATGGGCGCCCACGCCCGCCTGAGCGGCGTGACGGGGTGCAGCCGGCGCTCGATCACCGGGCGGCGCCCGCGTACGTCCTCGTGGACCTCCGGGGTCGTCACAGCCCCGCCGATCGGGCCTCGCCCAGCTCCGTGAGCCGGTCGCGCAGCCGTTCGGCCTCGGCCGGGACGAGACCGGGGATGGTGGCGTCGGTCGCCGCGGCCGCCGTGTGCAGCTGCACGCTGGCCAGCCCGAAGTGCCGTTCGACGGGACCGGAGGTGACCTCCACCAGCTGCATCCGCCCGTACGGCACGACCGTCTCCTCGCGCCACAGGACGCCCCGGCTGATCAGCAGGTCGTCGGCGCGCTCGGCGTACTGCCAGGAGCGCCAGTTGCGCTCCAGCATCACCCAGCCCCAGGCCAGCACGGCCAGCGGCAGCGCGGCGAAGCCGGCCCAGCCGGGCCCGGCCAGCAGTCCCGGGACCAGCCCGGCGGCCAGGGCGAGCGACCCCAGCCACACCACGAGCATCAGCCGACGCAGCTTCAACAGCCCCGGTGGCAGCGCGATCCACTGCGGTCCGTCGCCGGGGCTCACCGGCTCCACCGCTGTCCCCGTGTCGTGCGGGTTCCCCGTCTCCATGGGCCCAGCGTACGTAGGCCCCGGCGTGCGCAGGCCCCTGCGTGCGTGGGGGAGACTGGGGTCATGACTCCTACGACGGAGACCACGGTCGGCATCGGCGGCGCCGCGGAGAGCACCGACATGGTGCTCAACATCGGGCCCCAGCACCCGTCCACGCACGGCGTGCTGCGGCTGAAGCTCGTCCTGGACGGCGAGCTCATCAACCGCGCGGAGCCCGTGATCGGCTATATGCACCGGGGCGCGGAGAAGCTGTTCGAGGCGCGTGACTACCGCCAGATCATCATGCTGGCCAACCGTCACGACTGGCTGTCGGCGTTCTCCAACGAGCTGGGCGTGGTCCTCGGGGTGGAGCGGATGCTCGGCATGGAGGTCCCCGAGCGCGCGGTGTGGCTGCGCACGCTGCTCGCGGAGCTGAACCGGGTGCTCAACCACCTGATGTTCCTCGGTTCCTATCCGCTGGAGCTCGGCGGCATCACGCCGATCTTCTACGCCTTCCACGAGCGCGAGGAGCTCCAGCACGTCATGGAGGAGGTCTCCGGCGGCCGCATGCACTACATGTTCAACCGCGTGGGCGGCCTCAAGGAGGACCTTCCGGCGGGATGGACCACACGCGCGCGCGCCGCGGTCGCCGACGTGCGCTCCCGCATGGACCGCTTCGACGACCTGGTGCTCGGCAACGAGATCTTCCGGGGCCGCACCCGCGGGGTGGGCGTCCTCTCCGCGGACGTCGTGCACGCGTACGGCGTGAGCGGGCCGATCGCCCGTGCCTCGGGCGTCGACTTCGACCTGCGCCGCGACGAGCCGTACCTCGCCTACGGCGAACTGGGTGACGTCCTGAAGGTCGTGACCCGTGAGGAGGGTGACTGCCTCGCCCGCTTCGAGTGCCTCCTGGAGCAGACCTACAACTCCCTCGACCTCGCCGACGCCTGCCTCGACCGGCTCGCCGACCTGCCGCCGGGACCGGTCAACCAGCGGCTCCCGAAGGTCCTCAAGGCGCCCGAGGGGCACACCTACGCGTGGACCGAGAACCCGCTCGGCATCAACGGGTACTACCTGGTCAGCAAGGGCGAGAAGACGCCGTACCGGCTGAAGCTGCGCTCGGCGTCGTACAACAACATCCAGGCGCTCACCGAACTGCTGCCGGGGACGCTGGTCTCGGACATGGTGGCGATCCTGGGGTCGATGTTCTTCGTGGTGGGAGACATCGACAAATGATCGACGAACAGGTGTCGGTCCGCGGGGTCACTCCGCGAGGACGTCCGGGATTCCCACGGGCTGCAGCAGCCAGCCGAAGTCGCCGAGTCCGCCCGTCGCGATGAGTTCGGCGGCCTGGGAGGCGCCCGCGAGGGCGCGTACGTAGCCGGCGGGGTCGGCGGACGCCAGCGTGAGCGGGGGGCGCGCGCCGGTGAGGCCCAGGGAGCGCAGGGCCGCCCGCTGGGTGAGCAGGCGGGCGCCGGGGAGCGCGCAGGCCGCCGCGCAGGAGTCGAGGGCGACGTGCGCGGTGATGTCGCACGACCCGTCCGGCACGGGCGTCGTCTCCCGCCCTTCCCGGAAACCCGTGAGGGTCCCGAACGGCGGGCGCGCGTCCGCCGAGTGCGCGTAGTCCACGGCGACGGCGAGCCCCCGCTCGAGCGTCCCGACCGCCGACGCCCACGCCGCGTCCCGGGGCAGCCCGATCTCCGCCCGCAGTCCCTCCCCGGCCGGCAACGGCCACCACCGGGCCAGCCACTCGGCTTCCGGTCCCGTGACCGGCGCCCCGAGCCGTTCCGTGCCGTCCTCCCGGACCAGTACCCGGCGCAGGGCGCCCGCCGGGTCCACCTCGGCGACCTCCAGGGGCACGTTGTCCAGCCACTCGTTGGCGAACAGCAGTCCGGTGATCCGTTCCGGGGGCCCGGTCCGCCACTCGATCCCGCGGTCGAGCCCGCCGGGACGGCCGGCGAGTTCGACGGCGCACGCACGCACGCGCGCGGCCACCTCGGCGGGCAGTGCGGCGAGCACCCCCGTGACCAGTTCGCCCCGGCCCGCCCCCATGTCCACGAAGTCGAGCACCGCGGGCCGCCCCAGCGCCTCGTCGACCCGGCACAGCAGCCGGGCCACGGCCCCCGCGAACAGCGGCGAGGCGTGCACCGACGTACGGAAGTGCCCGGCGGGGCCCTCCGGCCGGCGGTAGAAGCCGTCCGGCCCGTACAGGGCGGTCCGGGCCGCCGCCCGCCAACCGCGCCACCCGCTCGTCGTCGCTGTCACGGGGCCAGGTTAAGGGCGCGGACATGCCGGGTCTCCACCTTGCGGAGTACGCGTGCCGACCGGGGATCGGCCCTCCGGTTGACCCCTGCACGCACTTTGCTTCCCTACGCTGGGTTGCGTGCAGCGCCTCTATGATTTTCTCCGCAGACACCCGACGGGGGTCGACGGCTTCTGGGCCGTGGTCCTGTTCGGGATTTCGGTGCTGGGCGGAGCGAGCGCGCAGGAGACCGAGGGGACCGATCTGCCGGCCCTCACCGTGCCGGTCATGCTGCTGCTGTCGCTGGTCGTGGCGCTGCGCCGGCGGATGCCGGAGCGGATGCTGGTCCTGGCCGTCGTGGTCGGCGTGCTCCAGGTGGTGCTCGACGTGGCGACGATGCCCGCCGACTTCGCGCTGCTGGTGATCGTCTACACGGTCGCGACCGTCGGCGCCCGCTGGGCCTCCCGTCTGGCGCTGGCCGCCGGCCTGTGCGCGGCTCCCGTGGCGCAGGCGCGCTGGCCGGTCGAGGACGTGAGCGTGGCGGGCAACATCGCCATGGTGATATTCCAGACCGTGCCCTTCGCCCTCGCCTGGGTGCTCGGCGACTCCATGCGCACCCGGCGTGCCTACTTCGCCCAGCTGGAGGAGCGCGCCGCCCGGCTGGAGAAGGAGCGCGAGGCGCAGGCCAAGGTCGCGGTCGCCGCCGAACGCGCCCGCATAGCGCGTGAACTGCACGACGTCGTCGCCCACAACGTGTCGGTGATGGTGGTCCAGGCCGACGGCGCCGCCTACGTCCTCGACGCCGCGCCCGACCAGGCGAAGAAGGCCCTGGAGACCATCTCCTCCACCGGCCGCCAGGCCCTCGCCGAGATGCGCCGCCTGCTCGGCGTGCTGCGCACCGGCGAGCACCAGGAGGCCGGCGAGTACGTGCCGCAGCCCGACGTGCAGCAGATCGAGGACCTCGTCGAGCAGTGCCGGGAGTCCGGACTGCCGGTGGACTTCAAGGTCGAGGGCACCCCGCGCCCGCTGCCCAGCGGCGTCGAACTCACCGCGTACCGCATCGTGCAGGAGGCGCTCACCAACACCCGCAAGCACGGCGGGCCCGACACGGGCGCCAGTGTGCGCCTGGTCTACTTCGACGACGGTCTCGGCCTGCTGGTCGAGGACGACGGCAAGGGCGCCCCGCACGAGCTGTACGAGGAGGGCGGGTACGACGGCCAGGGCCACGGTCTGATCGGCATGCGCGAGCGGATCGGGATGGTCGGCGGAACCCTGGACGCGGGTCCGCGGCCGGGCGGAGGATTCCGCATCAGTGCCCTGCTGCCGCTCAAGCCCGGCCCCTGACACCCGGACGCTTGCGCACGTCCCTTGTTTACACCTGTAACAAACACTGGCCTGGAACCGGACTGGAAGAGGACCCGATGGCGATCCGCGTGATGCTCGTCGACGACCAGGTGCTGCTGCGCACCGGGTTCCGGATGGTGCTCGACGCCCAGCCGGACATGGAGGTCGTGGCGGAGGCGGGCGACGGCGTGGAGGCCCTCCAGGTGCTGCGCGCCACCGCCGTCGACGTGGTGCTCATGGACGTCCGGATGCCGAAGCTGGACGGGGTGGAGGCGACCCGCCGGATCTGTGCGGACACCGACCCGCCGAAGGTGCTGATCCTGACCACCTTCGACCTCGACGAGTACGCCTTCTCCGGGCTGAAGGCCGGCGCCTCCGGCTTCATGCTCAAGGACGTGCCCCCCGGCGAACTGCTCGCCGCGATCCGCGCGGTGCACAGCGGTGACGCCGTGGTCGCGCCGTCCACCACCCGCCGGCTCCTGGACCGCTTCGCCCCCATGCTGCCGTCCACCGCGGAGCAGCCCCGGCACAAGGGGCTGGAGCGGCTCACCGAGCGGGAGCGGGAGGTCATGGTGCTGGTCGCGCAGGGCCTGTCCAACGGCGAGATCGCGGCCCGGCTGGTGCTGTCGGAGGCGACGGTGAAGACGCACGTGGGCCGCATCCTGACCAAGCTGGGGCTGCGGGACCGGGTGCAGGTGGTGGTCCTCGCCTACGAGACGGGACTGGTGCGGGCCGGCGGACACGGCTGACCGTGGGCCCCGGCGTCGGTAGGGTCGGCGCATGCTGCTGTGGATCAACGGCCCTTTCGGGGGCGGTAAGACACAAACCGCGTACGAGATACACCGTCGTCTCCCGGGCAGCGTCGTCTGTGACCCGGAGCACGCCGGATTCGGGCTGCGCCGCATGCTGCCGCCCGAACTGCGGGGAGACTTCCGGGACCTGACCTCCTGGCGGCAGGGTGTCGTCGAGGTCCTCGACCTCGTCCTGACCCGGCACGAGGGCGTCGTGATCGCGCCGATGACGGTCACGGACTCCGGCCACTTCGCCGAGACGGTCGGTCGGCTGCGCGAACGCGGCCACGGCGTACACCACTTCGCCCTCCTCGCCGAACGGGAGACGGTGCTGAGGCGGCTGCGTGAACGCGGCCTCGGACACCTGCTGCGCTCCGCCGCCGGGAAGAACGCCGTTCCGCACCGGGAGAGTTGGGCCGTGCAGCAGCTCGACCACTGTCTGGAGCGGCTCGCCGAGCCGGAGTTCGCCGAGCACCTGTGGACGGACCACACCACCGTGCCGAAGACGGCGGACCGCATCGCCGTACTGGCGGGACTGGAACTGCGCCCCAACCGTGAGGGCCCGCTGCGCACCCGGCTGCGGCAGGCGCGCGTCGGACTCCGGCACATCCGCTTCGACTGAGTCCCCCGCCGGCGCCCGGGCCCTACCGCCCGGGCGTCCCTGTCGCCGTCGCCGTCTGCGTCAGCCGGGTCACGAAGTCCGCGGCCGCCGTCCGTACGTCGTCGGGGGTCCAGTCCAGGCCGGCCGCCCGCACGTACACCTCGGTGAGCGCCAGGCCGGGGCCCTGTTGCTCCCAGCCGTTGGCGAACAGCATGGTTCCCGTCTCCTCGGCCGTGCGGATCGCCGCCTGTGCGAGGGTCTCCGCGTCGTACGGCAGCCACACCTGGAAGTCGTGGGTGTGCGGCACCTCGGGATGGACGCGGGCCCACGGCACCCCGGCCGCGGCCAGGCCCTCGCGCAGCGCGGCGGCCACCACGCGCGCGTGGGTGACGTACTCCGGCAGCCGGGGCAGCTCCCGCTCCAGGCCGATCAGGGCCGACAACGCGGTCGGGAACTGCTGGAAGGCGGTGCCGCCGTACCGGTGCCGCCAGGCCTTCGCCTCCGCCACCAGGGCCCCGGGACCGGCGAGGGCCGCGCCGCCGAAGCCGTCGAGCGACTTGTAGAACGACACGTAGACGCTGTCCGCCAGGCCGGCGATCTCGTCCAGTGGCCGGCCGAAGTGGACGGCGCACTCCCACAGCCGGGCCCCGTCGAAGTGCACCACGGCCTCGCGCTCCCGCGCGGCGTCCACCACCTCGGTGAGCTCCTCCCAGGTGGGCAGCAGGAAACCGGCGTCCCGGAGGGGGAGCTCCAGCATCAGCGCGCCGAAGGGCTCCTCGAAGTCCCGCACCTCGGCGGCGGTCGGCATCCTGGGCTCGCTCGTCACCCGCACCGGACGCAACCCGGCGACCCGGCTGAACGCGTTCCGCTCGTGGACCTCGGGGTGGCTGAGCCCGTGCAGGGCGACGACGGGGTTGCCGGTACGGCCCGCCCAGCAGCGCAGAGCCACCTGTTGGGCCATCGTGCCGGTCGGGAAGAACGCGGCGGCCCCGGTGCCGAGGAGCCCGGCGACCCGCTCCTCCAGCGCCTCGACGACGCCGTCGCCGTACAGGTCGGACGCCTCGTCCAGGTCGTACCGGCCGTCCGCCTCCGCCAGCAGCGCCAGCCGTTCCCGGAGCGTGCCCAGGAACCCGGGGCGGGCGAGGACGCGCGGAGCACCGCGGTAGGCGGCGATCCGCCGTGCGCGGAGCTCGCGGTGCCCCTCCTCGCCGGTGTGCTGCTCGTCCTGTTCCGCCGTGCCGTTCCCCGCCGTATCGCTCATGCCCGGGATCATCTCCCGCGCGGGGGAGCGAGGGCATCGGAGTTTTCGTTCCGCGTTCTGCGTTCTGCGTTTCGCGTTTCGCGTTCTGCGTTCTGCGTTCTGCGTTCCGCACACGGCGACGGCACGACCGAACACCCGGGGAACCGATCGCGTTAACATGACGAGAAATCGTCCGGTACCCCGAGCGGACTGGAACGGGAAGGCCGCCGTCGCGTGAACACAGCCCCACAGCCGGATCCCAGGGACCGCCCCGCGCGGCTCACCGTCGGCGTCGTCGGCGCCGGGCGCGTGGGCCCGGCCCTGGCCGCGTCCCTCCAACTCGCCGGACACCGCCCGGTGGCCGTCTCCGCCGTCTCCGCCGCGTCCAGGAGGCGCGCCGAGCAACTGCTCCCCGCCGTACCCGTGGTCCCGCCCGCCGAGGTGCTGGAGCGGGCCGAGCTGGTGCTGCTGACCGTCCCGGACGACGCGCTGCCCGAGCTGGTCTCCGGGCTCGCCGGGACGGGCGCGGTACGGCCGGGGCAACTCCTCGTGCACACCTCCGGGCGGTACGGCGCGAAGGTGCTGGACCCCGCCCTGCGGGCCGGGGCGCTGCCGCTGGCCCTGCACCCGGCGATGACGTTCACCGGCACCCCCGTGGACGTGCAGCGGCTCGCCGGGTGCTCCTTCGGCGTCACCGCGCCCGAGGAGCTGCGGCTGGCCGCCGAGGCGCTGGTGATCGAGATGGGCGGCGAGCCGGAGTGGATCGCCGAGGAGAACCGCCCGCTCTACCACGCCGCCCTCGCCCTGGGCGCCAACCACCTGGTCACCCTGGTCGCGCAGTCCCTGGAACTGCTGCGCACCGCCGGGGTCGAGGCACCCGACCGGATGCTCGGCCCGCTGCTCGGCGCGGCCCTGGACAACGCCCTGCGCTCCGGCGACGCGGCCCTCACCGGCCCCGTCGCGCGCGGTGACGCCGGCACCGTCTCCGCGCACGTCGCCGAGTTGCGCCGGCACGCCCCGCAGGCCGTCGCCGGCTACCTGGCGATGGCCCGCGCGACCGCGGACCGCGCCCTCGCCCACGGCCTGCTGAAGCCGGCGCTCGCCGAGGACCTGCTCGGGGTACTCGCCGACGGGACGACGGGCACCACCGGCGAAACGGGCGCCCCCGACGAAGGCGAAGGCGAAGGGGAATCCCGATGACCACCACCCTGCTGCGCACCGCCGGGGAACTGCACGCACGCGCGCGTACGGGCCGCCGCGCCGTGGTGATGACCATGGGCGCCCTGCACGAGGGCCACGCCACCCTGATCCGCGCCGCACGCGACGTCGCGGGTGCCGACGGAGAGGTGGTGGTCACCGTCTTCGTCAACCCGCTGCAGTTCGGCGAGGGCGAGGACCTCGACCGGTACCCGCGCACCCTGGACGCCGATCTCGACGTCGCCGGGCAGGCGGGCGCCGACGCCGTCTTCGCCCCGTCGGCCGACGAGGTCTACCCGGGTGGCGAACCCCAGGTCCGCATCAGCGCCGGCCCCATGGGCGAACGCCTGGAGGGCGCCGCCCGCCCCGGTCACTTCGACGGCGTGCTCACCGTCGTCGCCAAACTGCTGCACCTCACGCGCCCCGACGTCGCCCTGTACGGCGAGAAGGACGCCCAGCAGCTCGCCCTGATCCGCCGCATGGTGCGCGACCTGAACTTCGGCGTCGACATCGTCGGTGTCCCCACCGTCCGCGAGGACGACGGACTGGCCCTGTCCAGCCGCAACCGCTACCTCTCCGCCGCGGAGCGGCGCACCGCCCTCGCGCTGTCCGGCGCGCTGTTCGCCGGCCGGGACCGGCACGCCGCGCAGGAGGCGCTGCGCGCGCGGGCCCGCGAGGTGCCCTCCACGCGCGCGCGTGCCGAGGCGCTCAGCGCGCTGGGCGAGTCCCGCGCGGCGGCCGACGCGCACGCCGTCGCCACGGCGGCCGGTCCGGCGGCCGTCCGTGCCGCCGCCCGCCAGGTCCTCGACGAGGCCGCCCGTCTCACCCCGCCGCTCACCCTGGACTACCTGGCCCTGGTCGACCCCTCGGACTTCACCGAGGTCGGCGACGGCTTCACCGGTGAGGCCGTCCTCGCGGTCGCCGCCCGGGTCGGGACGACCCGCCTGATCGACAACATCCCCCTGACCTTCGGCACTCTCGGAGCCGCCTCGTGACCAGCACAGGCATACGACTGCACGCGCCCGCGCCCGGGTGGTCCATCGACGCGGACGTCGTGGTCGTCGGCTCCGGTGTCGCCGGACTGACCGCGGCGCTGCGCTGCGAGGCCGCCGGACTGGCCACCGTCGTGGTCACCAAGGCCCGGCTCGACGACGGTTCCACCCGCTGGGCCCAGGGCGGCATCGCCGCGGCACTCGGCGAGGGCGACACCCCCGAGCAGCACCGGGACGACACCCTGGTGGCCGGCGCGGGCCTGTGCGACGAGGAAGCGGTCCGCATCCTCGTCACCGAGGGCCCCGACGCCGTACGCCGCCTCATCGCCACCGGCGCCCACTTCGACGAGACCTCCGAGGGCGGCCTGGAACTGACCCGGGAGGGCGGTCACCACCGGCGGCGCATCGCGCACGCGGGCGGGGACGCCACCGGCGCGGAGATCTCCCGCGCGCTGGTGGAGGCCGTGCGTACGCGCGGGATGCGCACCATCGAGAACGCGCTCGTCCTGGACCTGCTGACGGACGCCGAGGGCCGCACCGCGGGTGTGACCCTGCACGTCATGGGGGAGGGCCAGCACGACGGCGTGGGGGCCGTGCACGCCCCCGCGGTGGTGCTCGCGACCGGCGGCATGGGCCAGGTGTTCAGCGCGACCACGAACCCCTCCGTCTCCACCGGTGACGGTGTGGCGCTGGCCCTGCGCGCGGGCGCCGAGGTCAGCGACCTCGAGTTCGTCCAGTTCCACCCGACCGTCCTGTTCCTCGGCCCCGACGCGGAGGGCCAGCAGCCCCTGGTCTCCGAGGCGGTGCGCGGCGAGGGCGCCCACCTGGTCGACGCCGACGGCGTGCGCTTCATGGTGGGGCAGCACGAGCTCGCCGAACTCGCCCCGCGCGACATCGTCGCCAAGGGCATCATGCGCCGGATGCGGGAGCGGGACGCCGAGCACATGTACCTCGACGCCCGCCACTTCGGCGCCGAGATGTGGGAGCACCGCTTCCCGACGATCCTCGCGGCCTGCCGCGCCCACGGCATCGACCCGGTCGCCGAGCCCGTGCCGGTCGCCCCGGCCGCCCACTACGCCTCCGGCGGCGTCCGCACCGACTCCCGGGGCCGCACCACCGTCCCCGGTCTGTACGCGTGCGGGGAGGTCGCCTGCACCGGCGTGCACGGCGCCAACCGGCTCGCCTCCAACTCCCTCCTGGAGGGCCTGGTCTACGCCGAGCGCATCGCCGCCGACATCGCCGCGAGCCGGACCGGGGACACCCTCCGCGCGCGCGTGCCGCAGCCCCTCCCGCAGGCCGACCGCCCCGGGCACCCCCTGCTCCCCCCGGAGGCCCGCTTCACCATCCAGCGGATCATGACCCGGGGAGCCGGCGTGCTGCGCTCCGCCGACTCGCTCGCCCAGGCCGCCGACGGGCTCCAGCGGCTGCACGCCGACGCCCGCGACGCCCTCGACGAGAACGGCAAGACCGCCGAGCCCGGCGTCGACACCTGGGAGACCACCAACCTCCTGTGCGTGGCCCGCGTCCTGGTCGCCGCCGCGCGGCAGCGCGAGGAGACCCGCGGCTGCCACTGGCGCGAGGACCGGCCCGAGCGCGACGACACCGCCTGGCGCCGGCACATCGTCGTACGGCTGAACCCGGACCGCACGCTGGCGGCGCACACCACCGACGCCACGGACTTCCCCCCGACCCTCCCCCTTCAGGCCCCCCAGGAGCAGTGACTGCCGTGACCACCCCAGATCTTCCCCTCACCCCGTCCGGCGGCTGCGGCGACGGCTGCGCCTGCGGCGCGGACTCCGACGGATCCCACGACGGATACGACGGATACGACGGATACGAGGACTACACGGAGTGCGGTCTCGACCCCGCGCTCGCCCAGCTCCTGGCCGACGCCGGTCTGGACCCGGTGGAGGTCGAGGACATCGCCCAGGTCGCCATCCAGGAGGACCTGGCGGGCGGCGTGGACGTGACGACGGTCGCGACCATCCCGGAGGACGCCGTCGCCACCGCCGACTTCAGCGCGCGGGAAGCGGGCGTCGTGGCGGGCCTGAGGATCGCCGAGACCGTCATGTCGGTGGTCTGCACGGCGGAGTTCGAGGTCGAACGCCACGTGGAGGACGGCGACCGGGTGGAGGCCGGCGACAAGCTGCTCTCCGTCACCGCCCGCACCCGGGACCTCCTCACGGCGGAACGCAGCGCCCTGAACCTCCTGTGCCGTCTGTCGGGCATCGCGACGGCCACGCGTGCGTGGGCGGACGTCCTGGAGGGCACCCGGGCCGAGGTCCGCGACACCCGCAAGACCACCCCGGGCCTGCGTTCCCTGGAGAAGTTCGCCGTGCGTTGCGGCGGCGGCGTCAACCACCGCATGTCGCTCTCCGACGCGGCCCTGGTCAAGGACAACCACGTCATCGCCGCGGGCGGTGTCGCCCAGGCCTTCCAGGCGGTCCGGGAACGCTTTCCCGACGTGCCGATCGAGGTCGAGGTCGACACCCTGCACCAGCTCCGTGAGGTCGTGGACGCCGGTGCCGACCTGATCCTGCTGGACAACTTCACGCCCGGTGAGTGCGAGGAGGCCGTGGCCGTCGTCGCCGGCCGGGCCGCGCTGGAGGCGTCCGGCCGGCTCACCCTCGGCAACGCCAAGGCGTACGCCGACACGGGGGTCGACTACCTCGCCGTGGGAGCCCTGACCCACTCCTCGCCGATCCTGGACATCGGCCTGGACCTGCGGGCAGCGGAGTAGGGGCCGGCCATGCTGCTGACGATCGACGTGGGCAACACGCACACCGTCCTGGGTCTGTTCGACGGCGAGGACATCGTCGAACACTGGCGGATCTCCACCGACCCGCGCCGCACGGCCGACGAGTTCGCGGTCCTGCTCCAGGGCCTGATGGGCATGCACCCCCTGCTCGGCGACGAACTGGGTGACGGCATCGACGGCATCGCCATCTGCGCGACGGTCCCCTCCGTCCTGCACGAACTCCGTGAGGTGACCCGCCGCTACTACGGCGACGTGCCCGCGGTGCTGGTCGAGCCGGGCGTGAAGACGGGCGTGCCGATCCAGTTCGACAACCCCAAGGAGGTCGGCGCCGACCGCATCATCAACGCGGTCG
The DNA here is from genome assembly GCF_040655635.1 of Streptomyces sp. NPDC050388. NCBI lineage: Bacteria > Bacillati > Actinomycetota > Actinomycetes > Kitasatosporales > Streptomycetaceae > Streptomyces > Streptomyces sp. NPDC050388. The sequence continues at coordinate 31,506 of NZ_JBFAKH010000050.1, read as the reverse complement.
CGGCGAACGAGCTCTACGGCGGTCCGGCGATCGTCGTCGATTTCGGCACCGCCACCACCTTCGACGCGATCTCGGTGCGCGGGGAGTACGTCGGCGGGGTCATCGCTCCCGGCATCGAGATCTCGGTGGAGGCCCTCGGGGTCAGGGCCGCGCAGCTGCGCAAGATCGAGGTGGCGCGGCCCCGGAGCGTGATCGGCAAGAACACGGTGGAGGCGATGCAGTCCGGCATCGTCTACGGCTTCGCCGGCCAGGTGGACGGCGTGGCCCGCCGGATGGCCCGCGAGCTCTCCGACGACCCCGATCAGGTGACCGTCATCGCGACGGGCGGGCTGGCGCCGATGGTCCTGGGCGAGAGCGCGGTCATCGACGAGCACGAGCCCTGGCTGACCCTCATCGGCCTGCGCCTGGTCTACGAACGGAACGTGTCGCGGATGTGACGGAGCGGGCGGACGCCTTCCACCTGGGTGGACGCCCCACGCCACACCCGTCCGTTGTGCGGGGTTTGTCTGATTAGCGCGTATCGTCACGGCATGCCCACGCCCTACGGAACGCGCGGCGGCATGGTGTTCGGCGCGGAGGAGCTGCGCGTGCTCCGCCGCGCCCTCGCCCTCGCCCTGCACCCCACGTCCGCCTCGGCCGAAGACGTCCAGGACTGCCTCCGCCTCGCCGACTCCCTCGACGAGGCGATGCGGGAGTACGCCAGGCTGCGCGCCTTCCTGGTGGCCGACCTCGGCCGCTACCGCGCCGCCCTCCCCGGCACCGCCGCCGGCTATCTCGCGCTCCTGGAGGAGGCGCTGGGCGCCGGGTACCGCCCCGACCCCGACGACCTCGCCGCGCTCCGGGCGCTGCGCGGCAACCCCACCGCCGCCGCCCTCCTGGACCGCTGCCGGCTCCTCGCCGAGCAGGACGTGCGCGCCCGCCTCGCCGGCCGTACGGTCCCCGCCGCCCCCCTGCCCGGTGTCCCGGTCTCCCGCACCCGGCTCCTCGCCCTGCCGGGCGGCCAGGCTCAGGACGCCGAGGGTGCCGAGGGCTCGGAGAAGCCGGAGCGGCCCGAGAAGACCGAGAAGCCTGAGAGGACCGAGAAGGGGCCGGGCCGCGAGCCGTCCGCCCCGCGGCCCGAGCCCGCGCCGAACCCGGCTCCCGCCCCCGGCGCGCCGAAGCCCGGCCGTCCCTTTCCCACCCCGGGCGAGGTCTTCCCCCGCCGCAAGCCGGCTCCGCCCCCGTCGGGCCGGCGGCTGGCCGTGGGCTGAGAAACCCGCCGCCCCGCGCCCACCCCCGCCCGGCCGTCCGTCGCGCCCTGGCTACTCTGGACCCATGGAATACGTCGCCGCGTTGCTGCCCCCGGCCGTCATGGCCGCCCTCTTCATCGCTGTGATCCGGGTGATCGTGAAGACCCAGGGCGGCGCCAACAAGGCCAAGGAGGACGCCGCCGTGGACGCGGCCCTCGCCCGCGCGGAGGGTGCCCGGCAGCCCTCCGCCAGGGCCGACGGCTGACCGGAGGCGCGACAAGCGCAAGCACGGCAGCCGGTCCGGGCGTACGGCTCGAGCGTGGTCGAGCACGGCTCGTGCGCCCTTTTTGTTCGCGTTTGCCGGCGTTCGCTGATGTTCGAGTGCGTTCGGGGCGCAGCAGGCGATATTTCCCACTACTGTGCAGTTGTGCCTCGCCCACTGGGAGAACTCGAAGACGCGGTCATGACGCGGGTGTGGAAGTGGAACCGCCCGGTGACCGTTCGGGAAGTCCTGGAAGATCTGCAGAAGGAACGGTCCATCGCGTACACCACGGTGATGACCGTTCTGGACAATCTCCATCAGAAGGGCTGGGTGCGCCGTGAGGCGGAAGGCCGGGCCTATCGATATGAGGCGGTCTCCACCCGCGCCGCCTACGCCGCCGCGCTGATGAACGAGGCGTGGTCGCAGAGCGACAACGCCGCCGCCGCACTCGTCGCCTTCTTCGGCATGATGAGCGAGGAACAGCGTCAGTCCCTCACGGACGCGGTACGCGTTGTCGGGCTGCCGGAAACGAGGGAACAACCCCGCCCGACCGAGCAACCCGGATCTGCCCGACAACCCGGCCCGGCGGAACCTCCGGGTGAGAGCCCCGCCTCCGCAGAGGGCCGCGGCGGGCGATAGCGTCCGCTCATGTCAGCAGACAGCCCTGATGTCACCGCAAAAGCCATCACCGTCCGCCGGGCCCGCACCAGCGATGTCCCGGCCGTGCGCCGCCTCCTTGACGCCTACGTCCGCAAGGGCATCCTGCTCGACAAAGCAACGGTGACGCTTTACGAGGCGATCCAGGAGTTCTGGATCGCGGAACGGGACGACAACGCCGAGGTGGTCGGCTGCGGCGCACTGCATGTGATGTGGGAAGACCTCGCGGAAGTCCGTACTCTCGCCGTGAAGCCAGGTCTGAAGGGCGCCGGTGTGGGCCACCACTTGCTGGAGAAGTTGCTGCAGACCGCCCGATGGCTAGGTGTTCGCCGAGTTTTCTGTCTGACCTTCGAAGTCGAGTTCTTCGGCAGGCACGGCTTCGTGGAGATCGGTGAGACACCGGTCGACACCGATGTGTACGCCGAGCTGCTGCGTTCCTATGACGAGGGAGTCGCGGAGTTCCTGGGTCTCGAACGAGTGAAACCGAACACCCTGGGCAACAGCCGGATGCTTCTGCATCTGTGATCGTCGCCCTTCCGTACCCGTGTTCCGTGCCCGATGCCATGCGGCGGAGGCCCCACGGGCAACGCCAAGGCATATTCCGCATCACGCCCTTGCCGTCGTTCCCTATGTCCGAAACGCGCACGTTTCCGGGCTGTGGGCGGGCGGCGGCCCTCTCCCCGGGGTTTGTGTTTTTCCGTCAAAAGCGGTTTGCTTTCCGAGGTACTGCAGTAGTTCATATAACAAGGGGACGGCGATACGGCGGATGCCGGCACATCCCGGTCCTCAAGTTGTCGATGAAAGGAAATCCGGTGGCACAGAAGGTTCAGGTCCTTCTTGTCGACGACCTCGACGGCGGCGAGGCGGACGAGACCGTGACGTTCGCGTTGGACGGCAAGACATACGAGATCGATCTCACCACCGCCAATGCGGACAAGCTCCGCGGCCTTCTCGAGCCTTACGTGAAGGGCGGCCGGCGTACGGGAGGCCGTGCCTCGGGTGGGCGCGGAAAGGCCCGTGTCTCTGCCGGCGGCAACCAGGACACCGCGGCGATCCGCGCCTGGGCGAAGGCGAACGGTCACGAGGTCAACGACCGCGGCCGTGTTCCCGCGGCCATTCGCGAGGCCTACGAGCGGGCGAACGGCTGAGCGTCGGTTCGACCGGCCTCGCGCAGGTCGGCCGGCGGTCGGTCACAGGCGCGCAGCAGTCGAACGCGGTGGCACTCGGTGGCCACCGTGCTCACCAGCCGTACGAGATCGGGGGCGCCGCCCCGGCCCCCCGTCGCCGACAGCGTCGGCAGCGAGGCCTCGCCCTCGCGCCCCGGCCCGGGGGGTCGCAGCCAGACGGCGGCCCCCTGTGAACCGGTGCGGTCCGCAGGGGGCCGGACGGCCCCACGGCCGGCCGTGGGGGGCGGCGGAGCGTCGATGAGACCGCCCGCGCCGATCGCGGCGAGATCGAGGGCCAGCGTGCCCCACTCCAGCCAGTCGAGCAGTCCCGGCAGTTCCTCCGCGCTGCCCGCGGCCACCAGCAGCAGCATCCGGCCGCGCTGCAGGGCCACCGGGAACCCCGCGGCCGCGGGTCCCGGCCGCAGCCCCGCCCGCCCGTCACCCCGCAGGCGCCCCAGTGCCGCGTGTCCCGCCTCGGCGGGTACGTCCAGGACGTCGAAGCGCACCCCCACCGACAGACGCACCGGGTCCCCGGGCACCGTCGGCCAGCCCTGTTCGTTCTCGTACCAGTGCCGGACCGGATCGATCGGGTCGACCATGCCAAGTGCAACCGCCGGAAGGCCGTTCGGGTTACGCTAGGTGCACATGCGTGTGCACAGGGTGTCGAACAAGGGGTGTGAGGGGGTACGAGGAGGCGCAAGGTTGTTCGCCCGTAGCGGAGGGAACCCGTGCACTCGGCATGGATTGTCGGTGGCAGCGGGTAAGACATCCCTAGTGGGAGGGGGCGACACGCGGGACGGGGACGTATTCCGTTCGCCATGGGCGTACTGGAGATGGGGGTAACCACCTGGCCTGCGGGAACATCGTCTCGCACCATCGGGTTGGAGCATATGTCGGCGTTCGGGGTCAGGAGGCCATCGAGGGTGTCGGCAGTTGGAATGAGCGGTCCCCGCTTGCGGGACTAAGCTGCGGAAGGACAGGGAGGGGAAGTTCCCCCCACTGCCTGACCGCTCTGAGGAGCGATTAACGATGTTCGAGAGGTTCACCGACCGCGCGCGGCGGGTTGTCGTCCTGGCTCAGGAAGAAGCCCGGATGCTCAACCACAACTACATCGGCACCGAGCACATCCTCCTGGGCCTGATCCACGAGGGTGAGGGTGTCGCCGCCAAGGCCCTTGAGAGCCTCGGGATTTCGCTCGAGGCGGTCCGCCAGCAGGTGGAGGAGATCATCGGCCAGGGGCAGCAGGCGCCGTCCGGCCACATCCCCTTCACTCCCCGTGCCAAGAAGGTGCTCGAGCTGTCGCTCCGCGAGGCGCTGCAGCTGGGTCACAACTACATCGGTACGGAGCACATCCTGCTCGGCCTGATCCGTGAGGGCGAGGGCGTCGCCGCCCAGGTCCTGGTCAAGCTGGGCGCAGATCTGAACCGGGTGCGGCAGCAGGTGATCCAGCTGCTCTCCGGTTACCAGGGCAAGGAGACCGCCACCGCCGGCGGTCCTGCCGAGGGCACCCCCTCCACGTCCCTGGTCCTCGACCAGTTCGGCCGGAACCTCACCCAGGCCGCTCGTGAGTCCAAGCTCGACCCGGTCATCGGGCGCGAGAAGGAGATCGAGCGGGTCATGCAGGTGCTGTCCCGCCGTACCAAGAACAACCCGGTGCTGATCGGTGAGCCCGGCGTCGGCAAGACCGCCGTCGTCGAGGGCCTCGCCCAGGCCATCGTCAAGGGCGAGGTGCCCGAGACCCTCAAGGACAAGCACCTCTACACCCTGGACCTCGGTGCCCTGGTCGCCGGCTCCCGCTACCGCGGTGACTTCGAGGAGCGCCTGAAGAAGGTACTCAAGGAGATCCGCACCCGCGGCGACATCATCCTGTTCATCGACGAGCTGCACACGCTGGTCGGTGCGGGTGCCGCCGAGGGCGCCATCGACGCGGCCTCCATCCTGAAGCCGATGCTGGCCCGAGGTGAGCTGCAGACCATCGGCGCCACCACGCTGGACGAGTACCGCAAGCACCTGGAGAAGGACGCGGCCCTGGAGCGCCGTTTCCAGCCGATCCAGGTCGCCGAGCCGTCCCTGCCGCACACCATCGAGATCCTCAAGGGGCTGCGCGACCGGTACGAGGCGCACCACCGCGTCTCCATCACCGACGAGGCGCTGGTCCAGGCGGCCACGCTGGCCGACCGGTACATCTCGGACCGCTTCCTCCCGGACAAGGCGATCGACCTGATCGACGAGGCCGGCTCCCGGATGCGCATCCGTCGGATGACCGCGCCGCCGGACCTGCGCGAGTTCGACGAGAAGATCGCCGGTGTCCGCCGGGACAAGGAGTCCGCGATCGACTCGCAGGACTTCGAGAAGGCCGCCTCGCTGCGTGACAAGGAGAAGCAGCTCCTGGCCGCCAAGGCGAAGCGGGAGAAGGAGTGGAAGGCCGGCGACATGGACGTCGTCGCCGAGGTCGACGGCGACCTGATCGCCGAGGTCCTCGCCACGGCCACCGGCATCCCGGTCTTCAAGCTGACCGAGGAGGAGTCCTCGCGTCTGCTGCGCATGGAGGACGAGCTCCACAAGCGGGTCATCGGCCAGGTCGACGCCGTCAAGGCGCTGTCCAAGGCGATCCGCCGCACCCGCGCGGGGCTCAAGGACCCGAAGCGTCCCGGTGGCTCGTTCATCTTCGCCGGTCCGTCCGGTGTCGGTAAGACCGAGCTGTCCAAGGCCCTCGCCGAGTTCCTGTTCGGTGACGAGGACGCGCTGATCTCCCTCGACATGTCGGAGTTCAGCGAGAAGCACACGGTCTCGCGCCTCTTCGGTTCGCCCCCCGGCTACGTGGGCTACGAGGAGGGCGGTCAGCTGACGGAGAAGGTGCGCCGCAAGCCGTTCTCGGTCGTCCTCTTCGACGAGGTCGAGAAGGCCCACCCGGACATCTTCAACTCGCTGCTGCAGATCCTGGAGGACGGTCGCCTGACCGACTCCCAGGGCCGGGTCGTGGACTTCAAGAACACGGTCATCATCATGACGACCAACCTCGGCACCCGGGACATCTCCAAGGGCTTCAACCTGGGCTTCGCCGCCGCGGGCGACAAGAAGACCAACTACGAGCGCATGAAGAACAAGGTGTCGGACGAGCTCAAGCAGCACTTCCGTCCCGAGTTCCTCAACCGTGTCGACGACGTGGTCGTCTTCCCGCAGCTCACCCCGGAGGACATCCTCGCGATCGTCGACCTGATGATCGACAAGGTGGACGAGCGCCTGAAGGACCGGGACATGGGCATCGAGCTCTCCCAGTCCGCCAAGGAGCTGCTGTCCAAGAGGGGCTACGACCCCGTGCTGGGCGCCCGGCCGCTGCGCCGGACCATCCAGCGCGAGATCGAGGACGCGCTGTCGGAGAAGATCCTCTTCGGCGAGCTGCGCCCCGGTCACATCGTGGTCGTGGACACCGAGGGCGAGGGCGAGACCGCCACCTTCACCTTCCGCGGTGAGGAGAAGTCGGCCCTGCCCGACGTCCCGCCGATCGAGCAGGCGGCCGGTGGGGGCCCGAACCTCAGCAAGGAAGCGTAAGCGTCACGGCAGCCGAAAGGGGCCGGTGCCCGAGCAGGGCACCGGCCCCTTTCGCATGCCCGAACGCCCCGTGCCTACGACAGCTGACCGTCGTAGTCCGGCAGCTTGTAGGTCCTCTCGGCGTGGCCGCCCGACAGGTCGGTGGCGCTGTTGCCGATGTTGGCGATGATCGTGTAGCCCTTCGACTCGATGTCGACGCGCTGTGCCGTCTTGTACTCGGCCACGTTCCGGAACAGGTCGAAGAAGCCGCGGACGTAGAGCCCGGCGGACTCGTAGCCGGCGTGGTCGAGGTTGAAGGCGGTGGGGGCGTGGATGATGCCCGGCCGGGCGGTCACGAAGAACACCGCGACACCGCGCTCCTGGGCGTACTCGGCGACCTCCAGGACCGGCTTGTTGGCCGGCTGGGGGAAGCTGAACCCGAAGTCGGTCTCCAGCGCGGTGTTGTCGATGTCGAGGACGATCGCCTGCTTCTCGCCCGGCCGCGGGGCCGCGATGCGCTGCTTCAGCTGGGGCAGGGCCTGGTCCATGACCGCCCGGCAGTCCCGCTGCCAGGTCGCGTGGTCGACGGCCGCGGCGGCTGCTGTGACTGCCGCGGCCGTCGTGGTGGCGGTCGCCGAGGCGGCGGCCGTCGTCGTGGTGGTGGTCGCGGGGGTGCCGGAGGTGGTCGAGGCCTGGGCGGGGACGGCCAGGGCCATCAGGGCCGCGGCGGACACGGCGGTCACCGATGCACGGCGCAGCCAGGGGCGTCGGCTTCTCATGGGGTGGGGGGTCCTCTCACGCTCATAACGCTGCCAACATGACGTGTGCATGTTCGTCTGCGAGGGTGACGCGAGGTGAACCGTAGGGTTACCGGGCGGTAGGCGGCTAGAGGCGCACGCCACATTTGTGGAACGTCCGGCCCGGGTTCTCGGTGACATGCTGCACAGGCGTTTTGTCCGTTACTAGGCGAAATAGTGTAAAAAGGCCCTGAGGTAAAGCGGACATTCGGCTTAAAGGCCTGATCGATCAGCCTCAAATGGGGCTTTCGCCCTGACTGTCGGTTGTGTCAAGAGACGTGCATCTCACGACAGAAGTACGAACTTCTGTCGTAGATGACCCCCTTTGTGCCTTTCTGGGTGAGCGGGTTACCAAGGAATGGCCACTGCGGCGCGGACCTGTTCGCCGGGTGGTTTTCCTCTGCCCCCTCCCCCATGAGGTCTTCGATGTTCCAGCGCGTCACGTCCCGTTCCTTCCTCGCGTCCCACCTCCGCACCCGTGCTGCCGTGCTGGCCGCCGGTGTCGGGGTCTCGGCCGTCGCGGGAGTCGGGATCGCGGCCGCCGCCAACGACACGGCCGCCCCCACCGCCACCACCGCCACCAGCACCACCACCGTGCAGGACCAGGCGGCCGCCCAGGCCGAGGCCACGCAGACCAAGGCGGCCGCGGCGGAGAAGGCGGCCGCGGCGGAGAAGGCGGCCGAGGCGAAGAAGGCGGCCGAGGCGAAGAAGGCCGCTCAGCCCGCCAAGAAGGCCGCTTCCTGGGTCAGCCCGGTGAAGAGCTACACGCCTTCCGCGAGCTTCGCCCAGGCCGGCGGCATGTGGCAGTCCTCCCACAGCGGTCAGGACTACGCCGTGCCGAACGGCACCGAGGTCGTGGCCACGCACGGCGGCACGGTCGTGAAGGCGGGCGGCAACGGCGCCGGCGACGGTCCGGCGTACGGCAACGCCGTCGTCGTCAACCACGGCGACGGCACGTACTCCCAGTACGCCCACCTCTCCCAGGTGAACGTGCAGCCCGGCCAGGTCGTCAAGACCGGCCAGAAGATCGCCCTGTCCGGCAACACGGGCAACTCCAGCGGTCCCCACCTGCACTTCGAGATCCGGACCAGCCCGAACTACGGCTCCGCCATCGACCCGGTGAAGTTCCTGAGCGGCAAGGGCGTCAAGCTCTGAGGACCCGCCCCGAGAGCCGGCCCTGGGTACCCAGCGTCGTGTACCCAGCGCTGCGAACTCCCCGAGGGGCCCTGAGGGGCCTGAGCGACCGGATCGAAGGACGGCGATCCGGCCCCGGCACCGCGATGAGCGAACCGGCCTGACCGTCCGTGCATGTCTCCCAAGCCCTCCGTCGGGTTCTCCCGGCCGGAGGGCTTTCGGCCCCCGCGCGCCCGCCGCGGCGGTTCCTCACCGGGGCAGCACCGGGTAGCTCCCCGTGTCCGTCGGCGCGTGTTCCGGCAGCCACAGCACGGCGAGCGCGCCCTCGGCCGGCGCGTCCTGCGGAGCTCCGGCCGGCCGTACGTTGCGGAAGGTGAGCCGCGCCCCCAGCACCCGGGCCTGCCCGGCGGCGATGGTCAGGCCCAGGCCGTGACCGCGGCCGGCCCGGTCCGCGCTGCCGGTGCGGAACCGGCTCGGCCCCTCGGCGAGCAGGTCCGCGGGAAAGCCGGGCCCGTGGTCGCGGACCCGGACGACCCGCCCCTCGACGGAGACCTCGATGGGTGGCCTGCCGTGCCGGGCGGCGTTGGCGAGGAGGTTGAAGAGCACCCGCTCCAGCCGCCGCGGGTCAGTGGTGACCTCCGACTCGTGCACCACGCGCACCGTGACGTCCGGGTCCTTCGCCGCGATCCGCCGGGTGACGAACTGGGCCAGCAGGATGTCCTGCAGTTCGGCCCGCTCGGAGGCGCCGTCCAGCCGGGCCACCTCCAGGACGTCCTCGACCAGGGTGCGCATGGCCTTCGCCCGGTCCAGCACCAGTTCGGTCGGCCGGCCCGGCGGCAGCAGTTCGGCGGCGGTCAGCAGGCCGGTCACCGGGGTGCGCAGTTCGTGCGCGATGTCGGCGGTGACCCGGCGCTCGGCCTCCAGCCGCTGCCGCAGCGCGTCCGCCATGGCGTCCACCGCACTGGCCAGGTCGTCGGTCTCGTCCAGGACGACCCCGCCGATGGCCTCGCGCACCCGGACGTCCGTCTCGCCCTTGGCGACCCGGTGGGCGGCGCTCGCCGCGTTGCGCAGCCGACGGGACAGGTGGCCGCCGATCAGCACCCCGAGCGCGCTGCCGCCCAGGACGACCGCGATGGAGCCGATCACCAGGGCCTGGTCGAGGTCCTTCAGGATGTTCGAGCTGCGGTCGGTGAAGCCCGAGTGCAGGGACATGACATGCCCGTTCTTCAGCGGTACGGCCGCCCAGATGTCCGGCGTCCCGCCCGGCCGGTCGGCCACGTACGTCGCGCGCCGGCCCGCCTCGACCCTGGCCCGCAGCTCGGCCGGCAACTCGGGGTCGTCGATCCTGGTGTTGGGGAAGTTCAGCCGCCCGGACAGCTCGTAGTTGCGCTGGGCGATCATGATGCGTTCGTCGGCGAGATCGCGCGCGTTGTCCAGCATCGACACCCGGGCCGCGTTGTGCACGACCAGGCTCAGGGCGACCGCCACCAGCGCGCCGACCAGGGCGATGGCGGCACTGAGCTTCCACCGCAGACCGGTCCGGATGCCCGCCCGGTCGAGAACCGCTCGCACCGGGCGCCGGAAGTACCCCCGCATACCCGTGATCAGGCCTTCAGTTTGTAGCCGAAGCCGCGGACCGTCTCGAGGCGGTCCTGGCCGATCTTCCCGCGCAGCCGCTGCACATGGACGTCGACGACCCGGGTGTCGCCGCCCCACCCGTACTCCCACACGCGTTCGAGCAGTCTGTCGCGGGAGAGCACGGTGCCCGGCGCCGACGAGAACTCCAGCAGCAGCCGCATCTCGGTCGGTGTCAGCGACACGGGCTCCCCGGCCCGCCGCACCTCCATGCCCACGGTGTCGATCTCCAGCTCACCGAAGGTCAGCAGGCTCCCACCGTCCGTGGAGGCCGGATCCTGCCGGCCGCCGTTCGCCCGGTCGAAGCGGCGCAGCACCGCACGGATGCGGGCGACCAGGACGGCACCGTCGAACGGCTTGGTCACGTAGTCGTCGGCGCCCGCCTCCAGGCCCAGGACGACGTCGATGGGGTCCGCGCGCGCCGACAGCATGATCACCGGAACCATCGACTCGTCGCGGATGCTCCGGCACAGACTGACGCCGTCCAGGCCGGGGACCATGACGTCCAGCAGCGCGATGTCGGGCCGGTCCGCCCGGAACGCCTCCAGACCGGACAGCCCGTCAGGCATTGCGGTGACCGTGAAGCCGTCCCGCTCCAGGGCGAGTTGGGTGGCCTCACGGATGACGTCGTCGTCCTCGACGAACAGCACGTGGGTCTGGTCTGCCATACCGGTGCTCCTCAGCTGTCGGGCGCCGGCGTCGGCTCCGTGCCCGCCACCTTGCCGTAGTCGTTGTGGGTGCGGAACTTCTCGGCGAACCGGCCCGCCGTCCAGCGGTAGGTGATGACGTTCTCGCCGGAGGGGCTCGACACCGGGTCGCCCCGCTCGTACACCTGCATGGTCACCACCAGGTCCCCGCGGTCGATCTCCGCGTACACGGGCGGTTCCTCGGTCCTGAACACGTTCACGTACGCGCCGCCTCGGTCGCGGTACACGTACGAGCCGACGCCCACCGCGTCGCCGCAGGTCAGCACGTTGACGACGACGTCGTCCGCGGTCCCCCCGGTGAGGTTCCCGTAGCTCACGTCGACGGGGTACTCGTCGGCCACGCACGGCTTCAGCTCCCGCTTGACCGCCGCCGAGACCGTCGGGTCGCCCTTGACCAGCCGCACCGCGTCCACGCGGGCGCCGGCCGTGACCGGCATGCGCGAGGCCGCGTAGGACGGAGCGGAGGACCGGGCGTCGGCCGCCGACTCCGCGTGCGCGGGCCCCTCGTCCCGTGTGCCGGTGCCGCCCGTACCGCAGGCGGTGGCGACCAGGCCGAGGGCGGCGAGCACGGACGTCACCGTGGTCGCCGCCCGGGCGGTTCTCCGGGCCCGCTCGGGCCCCGCGCCGGTCAGGCCGCGCAACGCTCCCGCTCCTCGTGCTCCAGCGCGCGTGCGTTCAGTTCGCGGGCCTCCAGCTCCTCGCGGAGCCGGGCGAGCGCCCGGTGCAGCGTGCTCTTGACCGTTCCCGTCGACATGCCGAGGGCGGCGGCCGTCTCCTCCGTGGACATCTGCTCCCAGTGTCGCAGCACCACCACACCGCGCTGTTTCGGGGCGAGCACCTTCAGCACGTCCATCAGGAGCGCGCGGTCGGCGTGCTGCTCGGTGGCGTCGTCCACGCGGGCGTCCGGGAGTTGCTCGGTCGGCACCTCCTCCAGCTTGCGGGCGCGCCACCACTCGGTCCGCGTGTTGATCATGACGCGGCGCAGGTAGGCGTCGGCCAGCCGCTTGTCGGCGATGCCGTCCCAGCGGCCGTAGGTCCGGACCAGCGCGGTCTGCAGCAGGTCCTGCGCCTCGACGGGGTCCGGCACCAGACGGCGGGCGCTGCGCAGCAGCGCGTCCTGCCGGGTGCGGACGTACTCCTCGAACCCGAGCACCTCGCCCTGCGCCATGGTGATCCGCCCTTCCGTTCCCCGCGCCGGCCCGCCCGTGCGTTCCGGTCCCCACCGCTGTGATCCGTGGTCGTCGTGTCCCTGACTGGAGGGCACGGACACGAAGTTACGGAGGTGTTGTCACGGCACTGTGCGGGGAAGCCTGCGGTCGGCCGTCGGCTGGCCGTCGGTTGTGTAACGGAAGTGGGAACGCGGTGGAACAGTGGGACGGTTGGGGGGACTGTGGGGCGATATGGCCGCACCGGGGTGCCGGCGGGCACCCGTACGCGGGGGAGCGGGCGGCCCGCCGGCGCGTCAGGTCAGCGGCAGCCGGTACAGCCCGCCGGCCAGGGGCTCGACCAGGCCGTCGGCGACGAGGCTGTCCAGCGCACGCGCGCGCTGCACCGGTTCGTGCCACACCCGGTCCAGGGCCCCCTGCGGGACAGGACCGTGTGCCTCCCGCAGCACGGCCAGCAGCCGCCCGCGGACCTGCCGGTCCGTGCCCGCGTACGTCTGGCCCCGGCGTGGCGGTCCCTGGTGCACCGGCTTGCCCGCGACCCGCCAGGCGCACTGCGCGGCGATCGGACAGCGGTGGCACGCCTCGTTCTTCGCCGTGCACACCAGCGCCCCCAGCTCCATGGAGGCGGCGGCCCACCGCGCGGCGGTCGCCTCGTCCTCGGGCAGCAGCGCGCGGGCGAGCCGGCGCTCGGCGGCGGTGGTGGCGTTCGGCGGGTACTGCACACCGGTGACCGCGCGGGCGAACACCCGGCGCACATTGGTGTCCAGCACCGCGTGCCGCTGCCCGTACGCGAACGACGCCACGGCGGCCGCCGTGTACTCGCCGATGCCGGGCAGCGCCAGGAGCTGCGCGTGGTCGGCGGGCACGTCGCCGCCGTGCCGTTCCGTTATGGCGGCGGCGGCGCCGTGCAGCCGCAGTGCGCGGCGCGGATAACCGAGCCGACCCCAGGCGCGGACGGCCTCACCGGGCGCCTCGGCGGCGAGGTCGGCGGGGCGCGGCCAGCGGGCCAGCCACTGTTCGTAGACGGGCAGGACCCGGTTCACCGGGGTCTGTTGGAGCATGAACTCGCTGACCATCACCCCCCACGCGCCGGCCTCCGGGCGCCGCCACGGCAGATCCCGGGCGTGCTCGTCGAACCAGTCGATGACGGGGGAGTGCAGCGGCTCTCCGGGAGCACGCTGGGGCGCTGTGTCGTCGGCGGAGGTGTCGGCGGTCTCAGTGGGCTCAGTGGTCTCGGCGGTGCCGCTGTGCGGGGGCTTGGTGGGAGCAGTCATGGCACCTCGATCCTGCCACGACCACCCACGGGAACGGGCACTCCGCCACCCCGTCAAGCGGGCGACAGGGCTCTGGCCAGAGGTGCAAGGGCCGCGATCGCGAACGCGCGGGCGCCGGAGTGCCGCGTCGGCGGTGCCGCTCGCCGCCCAGGAAGCCCACGGTCACGGATCGTGCACAGGATGCAGAAATGATCACACTGTGCGATCATCGCGTGCCGCGCCTGGGGAGAGGCGGGGTAGAGGGCGGTTTCCGGGATGATGATCCGGAAAAGTTGTGGCTCTCGGCGGCGGGTGGGGCCAGCGACGGCTCGGATCTCTCGTACAGTTTGCGCCGTGGGATCTCTGCGCAATCCGGTCGGGCCGCTTCCCTCCTCCATCTATTGGCGTAGGAGGGCAGTACTGCTGTCCCTGCTGGGGGTGTTGGCGTTGCTCGTCACCTGGATCGTCGTCTCCGGCGACGGGGGTGACGGCGGACACGCCAACGGGGCCAACGGCAAGGATCCCGCGCCGTCCACCATCGCTCCGGGACCGTCGAGTTCGGGACCGGCGATCAGTCAGGCGCCGGGCGGACGCGACGAGTCCGGCGGTGAGGGCTCGGGCGGCTCCTCGTCCGGGACCGGTGCGGAGGACGACGGGGCGAACGGCGACCCCGGTGACTCCGGCGGCGGCTCGGGCGGCGGTGCCGGTGGCGAGGACGGCAGCGACGACGGTGGCGACGCCGGCGGCGGCGGTGCCGACGGATCCGAAGGCGGTGCCTCGGCGGGGGTCGGTGCGGGAGACGCGCTGCCGGCCGGTTCCGGACTGCCCGACTGCACCCCGAGCGCGGTGAAGTTCAGTCTGCGCAGTGTCCGCAACGCCTACGAGCCCGACGAGACGCCCACCTTCCGGCTGACCGCGCGGAACATCTCCGGCAGCGACTGCAAGGTCGATCTCGGACCGGAGAGCGCCGTGTTGACGATCACTCAGGCGGACGGCGACGACGCGTACTGGGCGTCGGACGACTGTCCCAAGGGCCCGGGGAGCCTCGTCTTCCGGGTGCCCGCCGGTGACAGCATCACGTACGGCGTGAAGTGGGACCGCAAGCCGAGCGCCGCGCAGTGCGCGACGCCGCCGGCGGGGTCGGCCAAGGCCGGTACGTATCTGGTGGAGGCGAAGGCGCCGGGGTTCGCGAAGGTGCAGACGTCCTTCGTGCTGGAGAGCGCCTGAGGTCCACCCGGACCGGACGGGGCCGGACCGGGTCGGGCGAACCGCTAGACGTACCGCTCCAGGATCGAGCTCTCCGCCAGCCTCGACAGGCCCTCCCGGACGCTGCGGGCACGGGCCTCGCCGACGCCGTCCACCGTCTGGAGGTCGTCCACGCTGGCGGCGAGCAGCTTCTGCAGGCCGCCGAAGTGCTCCACCAGACGGTCGATGATCGCGCCGGGCAGCCTCGGCACCTTGGCCAGCAGCCGGAAGCCGCGCGGGGAGACCGCCGAGTCCAGCGTCTCGGGGGATCCGGTGTAACCCAGGGCGCGGGCCACCGTCGACAGTTCCAGGAGCTCGGCCTGGGGGAGCGCGTTCAGCTCGTGCAGGGCCTGGTCGACGGTGCGGGAGCGCTTGGCGGTGGGCTCGGGGACGTAGTCCCGCACGACCAGCTCGCGCTCCGGTTCCACTCCCGCGATCAACTCGTCGAGCTGGAGGGCGAGGAGGCGGCCGTCGGTGCCCAGTTCGACCACGTATTCGGTGATCTCGGTGGCGATGCGGCGCACCATCTCCAGCCGCTGCGCGACCGCCGAGACGTCCCGCACGGTCACCAGGTCCTCGATCTCCAGCGCCGACAGGGTGCCGGCGACCTCGTCGAGGCGGAGCTTGTAGCGCTCCAGCGTCGCGAGCGCCTGGTTGGCGCGGGACAGGATCGCCGCCGAGTCCTCCAGGACCCGGCGGTGGCCGTCGACGTACAGCGCGATCAGGCGCATCGACTGGGAGACCGAGACGACCGGGAAGCCGACCTGCTTGGAGACGCGGTCGGCGGTGCGGTGCCTGGTGCCGGTCTCCTCGGTCGGGATCGTCGGGTCCGGCACCAGCTGGACGCCGGCCCGAAGGATCTTCGACAGGTCGGACGACAGGACGATGCCGCCGTCCAGTTTGCACAGCTCGCGCAGCCGGGTCGCGGTGAACTCGACATCCAGGACGAAGCCGCCACTGCACAGCGTCTCGACGGTCTTGTCGGAACCGAGCACGATGAGGCCACCGGTGTTGCCCCGGAGTACACGCTCCAGGCCGTCACGGAGGGCGGTGCCGGGTGCCACGGCACTCAGCGAGGCGCGCATCTGGCGATCGGAGCCGACGCTCCCGCCGGACTTTCCGGGAGCTGCTGCCCGGTCGTTGGCTGCCACTGCACTCCTCCGGTCGCGATGTCTGGGGCGCCCCCGTTCAGGGTCTCCCGTTCGGGCCGTGCCGGGCTCGCGGGGTCGGGTGCGCGCAGCTGCGGCGCTGTCGTCGGTCGCCGTGGCTCCGCCATGACTCCCTCCTCCGCCTTGCAGCTGCGCGCACCCGACCCCGCTCCCTGTCCGGCCTGATCCAAACGGGAGACCCTAACGCACTCGGTTCGTACGGACGGGCGAGACCAGGGCAAAGTCTACCGGCGGTCCTCCTCGTCCCGTGGGGCCTCTCGGCGACGGGAGCGCGGAAGGACGCGCAGAGCATCCCCTATGTCCGCGACTTCCAGAACCTTCATTCCCGCCGGGATTTTGCCCGGATCGCCCGGCACGAGCGCGTGCGTGAAGCCCAGCCGGTGCGCCTCGGCGAGTCTGCGCTGCACGCCCGTGACCCGCCGCACCTCGCCCGCGAGGCCGACCTCGCCGATCGCGACCAGGTTCTCGGGCAGCGGGGTGTCGCTCGCCGCCGATGCCAGGGCGAGCGCGACGGCCAGATCCGCCGCCGGCTCGGAGAGCTTCACCCCGCCGACCGTCGCGGAGTAGATGTCGCGCTTGCCCAAGGCGCTGATGCGGCCGCGCTGTTCGAGGACCGCGAGCATCATCGAGACGCGCGAGGTCTCCAGTCCGGACGTGGTGCGGCGGGGGGAGGGGATCTGCGAGTCGACCGTGAGCGCCTGCACCTCGGCGACCAGGGGGCGGCGGCCCTCCAGCGTCACGGTCAGACAGGTGCCCGGGACCGGCTCCGCACGGCGGGTGAGGAACAGCCCGCTGGGGTCGGCGAGGCCCGTGATGCCCTCGTCGTGCAGCTCGAAGCAGCCGACCTCGTCGGTCGTGCCGTAGCGGTTCTTGACGCCCCGGACCAGGCGCAGGCGCGCGTGCCGGTCTCCCTCGAAGTGCAGGACCACGTCCACCAGGTGCTCCAGCAGCCGCGGGCCCGCGATCGCGCCGTCCTTGGTGACGTGGCCCACCAGGAGGGTGGACATCCCGCGCTCCTTGGAGGCCCGGATCAGCGCGCCGGCCACCTCACGGACCTGGGCCATGCCGCCCGGCGCCCCGTCGATCTCCGGGGAGGCGACCGTCTGCACCGAGTCGAGGATCAGCAGGGACGGCTTCACCGCGTCCAGGTGGCCGAGCACGGCGGACAGGTCCGTCTCGGCGGCGAGGTACAGGTGGTCGTCGATGGCGTGGATCCGGTCGGCCCGCAGCCGGACCTGGCTCGCCGACTCCTCGCCCGTCACGTAGAGCGTGCGGTGCTCGTCGCTCGCCGACTTGGCCGCGACGTCCAGCAGGAGCGTGGACTTGCCGACGCCCGGCTCGCCCGCGACGAGGACGACGGCGCCCGGGACCAGCCCGCCGCCGAGCACCCGGTCCAGTTCGGGGACGCCGGTGGAGCGGGCCGTGGCCTGGCGGCCGTCGACCTGGCCGATGGGCAGGGCGGAGGTGGTGACCCGCCCCGGGGCCGTCGTACGGACCGCGGGCACGCCGTACTCCTCGACCGTCCCCCAGGCATGGCACTCGGGGCAGCGGCCGAGCCACTTGGCCGTCTGCCAGCCGCACTCGGTGCAGCGGTAGGACGGTCGGTCCTTGGTGGTCTTGGTACGGGCAGCCATGTCGAAACCGTAGCTCCCGCCACTGACAACGAGGACCGGAGCCCGCCGCACGGGAGCCGCGCCGACCGTGAGGCGAAAGGTTCCTGTCCCCGATTGAGGGATCGTTTCACCCGTATGGATTAAAACTGCGCAGGGCTCCGGAAGGGGCCACCCCCGGCCGCCTACGGTCGCCGAATGATGAGCAGTGGCCCGGAGATCCCGACCCGCATGACCGGCGCACACCGGGCGCACCGGGAGGTGCGTGACCGGGGGGCCGCCCGCACGCTGGCGCACCGGCCGCCGGTGTGCCGCGAACCGTACCTGGACGGCCTGTTCACCTACTGCCTGTCCGTGCTGTGCGACCACGACGCGGCGACCGCCGCCCTGGCCGAGGTCCTCACGCTCGCGGAGCGCCGCGGTCGGCAGGTGCCGGACGCGGCCGGGGACCGCAGGGCCTGGCTGTACGCGCTGGCCCGCTGGGCGTGTCTGCGCAAGCTGACCGAGGCCCGGCAGAAACGGCAGGTCACCCATGCGGCGGGCCGCGGCGGCCGGAGACGGCCGGCCCGGACCGCCACCGCCCCGGCCGCCTCCGAGGAGGTCCAGGAGCAGCGGCGCGGTGAACTGGCCCTGCTGGCCTGGCCGGAGGCGGCGGGCACCACACCGGAGCAGCGCGAGGCGCTCGAACTCGCCGTCCGCCACCACCTCGGTGCCCACGAGGTCGCGGCCGTGCTCGGCATGGAACCCGTCGCCGCCCGCGACCTGCTCGCCTCCGCCGCCTGCGAGGTCGAGCGCACCCGCGCGGCGCTCGCCGTCGTCGAGGCCGGTGCCTGCCGGGGCGTGGCGCACCTCACCGGCGACAACCGGCTCGTGCTCAGCAGCACGCTGCGCCGCGAACTCGTCCGGCACGTCGACGACTGCCCGCGCTGCCGCCGTACCGCCGAGCACGCCGTCCCCGGCCGCTGGCCCGGCACCAGCGTCACCCCCGACGAATTGCCCGTCCTGGCGGTTCCCGACGCCGCCCTGCGCGCGGCGATGGCGCGGCACTCACGCGCGCGTGGTGCCGCGCCCCGCTTCGACCGGCGCGGCTTTCCGATGGATCCCAAGGACCGGATCGCGCGAAGAGAGCGGCTGCGCGCGCGTGCCGTCACGACGACCGTCGTCGCCACCGTCGTCGCGGCCCCCGTGCTCGCGCTGTGGGCCGCCTACCGGGGCACCCCCGTAGGCGAGGCGGGGGACGGCCGCTCCGCCTCCGCGCGGGAGGTCGACACGCCCGTCGACCTCGACGGCGAGGGAGCGGGCGGCTACGAGAACGCCGGCAACGCCAGCACCCGGCCGGGCGGCCCTTTCGGGAAGGACGGCAAGGACGGCAAGGACGGTGCGGCCGACGTGTCCGTGGAGGTCGTCGGTGTCACCGGGGCCGGCCACAGGGGCGCCGCCGCGCTGGGCGTCACGGCCGGTCACAGCGGCGACACCACGCTGATCACGCTGACCGCCAGGGGCTCCGTCCCGGTCCGCTGGTCCGCGTCGACGGGTGTGCCCTGGCTGTATCTGAGCCGGTCGTCGGGGACGCTCCGACCGGGCCGGTCATTGACGATCAAGGTCTACGTCGACCAGTTGCGCGAGCCGTCCGGCCGCTGGAGCGCGTGGGTGGCGGTCTCACCCGTCGGCGCCGTGGTGACCATCGAGGGGTACGGCCCGGCCCCCGGCCCCTCCGTTCCCGGCGGCTCGCACCCCGGTCGTCCCGGAAGCCCGGGGACCGCGCACCCCGGCTCCCCGAGCGTCCCTCCCTCGAGCTCCGGCGAGCCGGGAGGACCGCCGTCGTCCCGGGCCCCGGATCCGACGCCGACGTCACCGGCCCCCTCGGAGCCCGACCCGAGCGAGCCTCCCCCGTCGTCCGGCCCGGAGCCCACCGATCCGGCACCGAGCGACCCGACCTCGACGGACCCGTCTTCCACCGTCCCCGCGGACTCGACGTCACCGTCCGCCGACGACGGCGGCGACGCGAGCCCGCCCGAGTCCTGACGCGTGCATCGCGCTGTGTGCTGTGTGCTGTGTGCGCCGTGTGTTCCGCGGGCTCCGTGCCGCGTGCCCGGAGCCCGACGCCCGGGGAGACGAGGCGAGGATCAGGCGGGATCCGCCGGATGCGGTGCCACCAGGGGCAACTGCGAGGCCAGCCGTTCCTCGCACAGCTCGGCCAGCCGGTCGTAGCCGGCCTTGCCCATCAGCTCGGTCAGCTCCGCACGGTAGGAGACGTACACCGGATCGCCCGCGCCGTGCGCCGAGGTCGCCGACGTGCACCACCAGTGCAGGTCGTGGCCGCCCGGCCCCCAGCCGCGGCGGTCGTACTCGCCGATGGAGACCTGCAGCACGCGCGTGTCGTCGGGCCGGTCGATCCAGTCGTAGGTCCGCCGGATCGGGAGCTGCCAGCACACGTCCGGCTTGGTCTCCAGCGGTTCGCGGCCCTCCTTCAGGGCGAGGATGTGCAGCGAGCAGCCCATGCCACCGGCGAAGCCCGGCCGGTTCTGGAAGATGCACGACCCCTGGAACGGCCGGGTCTGGCGGTCGCCGTCCTCGTCCTCGGAGACCCAGCCGTTCCGGGTGCCCTCGGCGTGGTGCTGCCAGATGTCCGGAGTGAGCCGTGCCACATGCCCCGCGACCCGCTTCTCGTCGTCCTCGTCCGAGAAATGCGCGCCCAGGGTGCAGCACCCGTCGTCCGCGCGGCCCGCCTGGATGCCCTGGCAGCCGCTGCCGAAAACGCAGTTCCAGCGAGAGGTCAGCCATGTCAGGTCGCAGCGGAACACCTGCTCGTCGTCCGCCGGATCGGGGAACTCCACCCACGCCCGCGCGAAGTCGAGGCCCTTCTCGTCGTTCGGCGGAACATCCGACGGCACCTGCGGAGGACCTACGACCTTTTTGGCCTTCTTGGTCTTCGTGTCCGTCTTCGTAGCCTTCTCGGTTTTCGCCTTGTTCGTCTTTGGCACCCGTCCAGGGTAAGTCGCCCATCTCACTGTCCGGCGCCGGCTCGAGTTCCGTGGAGCGGGGTTCACGCCGCCCGGCGGGCAGTAGCGTGCCGTACATGAGACTCGGTGTCCTCGACGTGGGTTCGAACACGGTGCACCTGCTGGTGGTGGACGCGCACCCCGGGGCGTGCCCGCTGCCCGCCCACTCCCACAAGGCGGAGCTGCGCCTCGCCCAGCTGCTGGACGCCGACGGAGCGATCGGTTCCGACGGGACGGACATGCTGATCTCGGTCCTCCAGGGAGCGCTCCGGGCCGCCGAGGACAAAGGTGTCGAGGAACTGCTGCCGTTCGCGACGTCGGCGGTGCGTGACGCCCGCAACGCCGACGACGTCCTCGCGCGCGTGCGGGAGGAGACCGGCGTCAAGCTCCAGGCCCTCACCGGCGCGGAGGAGGCCCGGCTCACCTTCCTCGCCGCCCGTCGCTGGTTCGGCTGGTCGGCGGGAAAGCTGCTGGTCATCGACATCGGCGGCGGCTCCCTGGAGGTCGCCTTCGGCATCGACGAGGAGCCCGACGCCGCGGTGTCGCTGCCGTTGGGCGCCGGCCGTCTCACCCTCGCCCGGCTGCCCGGCGACCCGCCGGCACCGGACGACGTCCGTGCGCTGCGCCGGCACGTCCGCGCGGAGATCGCCCGCACGGTCGGCGAGTTCAGCCGCCTCGGCCCGCCCGACCGCGTGGTGGCCACCTCCAAGACCTTCAAGCAGCTCGCCCGCATCGCGGGCGCCGCCCGCTCCACCGAGGGCCTGTACGTCCCGCGTGAGCTCAAGCGCCAGTCCCTGGAGGGCTGGGTGTCGCGGCTGTCCGGCATGACCACCGTCGAGCGTGCCGGGCTTCCCGGCGTCTCCGAGGGGCGCGCGGGCCAGCTGGTGGCCGGGGCCCTGGTGGCGGAGGCCGCGATGGACCTGTTCGACGTGGAGTGCCTGGAGATCTGCCCCTGGGCCCTGCGCGAGGGCGTCATCCTGCGCCGCCTGGACCACATGGGCCCCGCGTAGCGACGTCCGCGCGGCGGGTGAGTGCGGGGCGGCCGTGTTCGGTCAGGTCGGTCACACGGCGGGCGCCCGGACCGGAGGCCGGGGGCACCGGACAAGCGCCCCGTGCCCTGCGGACACGCCGTTCCGGCGAGGGCGGACGACCCCGGCCGAAGCACGTCGCTCGCGTCCGCCCGTCGAACACACCCCGTACGCTGTCCCTCGTGGCAGAACCAGCGGTGCGCATCCCGGATGCGAAGGTCGCCCTGTCGACGGCCTCCGTCTACCCGGAGTCGACGGCGACGGCCTTCGAGATCGCCGCACGCCTCGGATACGACGGCGTCGAGGTCATGGTGTGGACCGACCCGGTCAGCCAGGACATCGAGGCACTGCGCAGACTCAGCGACTACCACCGGGTCCCCGTCCTCGCCGTGCACGCCCCCTGCCTGCTCATCACGCAGCGCGTGTGGTCCACCGACCCCTGGACCAAGCTCCAGCGGGCCCGTTCCGCCGCCGAGCGGCTCGGGGCCACCACGGTCGTCGTCCATCCGCCCTTCCGCTGGCAGCGCCACTACGCCCGCGACTTCGTCGACGGGATCTGGCGGATGGCGAACGAGACGGATGTGCGGTTCGCTGTGGAGAACATGTACCCCTGGCGCTACCGCGACCGCGAGATGCTCGCCTACGCCCCCGACTGGGACGTCACCAAGGACGACTACCGCCACTTCACGATCGATCTCAGCCACGCCTCGACCGCCCGCACCGACGCCCTGGGGATGCTCGACCGCATGGGCGACCGCCTCGGTCACGTCCACCTCGCCGACGGCCGGGGTTCGGCCAAGGACGAGCACCTCGTGCCCGGCCGCGGCGACCAGCCGTGCGCCGAGGTGCTGGAGCGCCTCGCGGCCGACGGCTTCGACGGCCATGTCGTCATCGAGGTCAACACCCGCCGCGCCATGTCCGGCGCGGAGCGCGAGGCCGACCTGGCGGAGGCGCTCGCGTTCACCCGCCTGCACCTGGCGTCCGGGTCCACAGGGGCCACAGGGCCCACAGGGCCCACAGGATCTTCGGCGCTCTGGGTGCCGCGGCGATGACCGACGTCGGCGTGCCCGGCGGCCCGGACGCGTCCCCCGGCGGCCACGGAACCGCCCGGCGCCGCGGCCGTCCCCCGCGTACGGAGTCGGCCGGCACCCGCGACCGCATCCTGGACGCCGCCCGCGAGGAGTTCTCCGAACGCGGGTACGAGAAGACCTCCGTGCGGGGGATCGCCAAGTCGGCCGGCGTCGACTCCGCACTGGTCCACCACTACTTCGGCACCAAGGAACAGGTCTTCGAAGCGGCCGTCGAGGTCGCCTTCGCCCCCGCGCTCGAGGGCCGGGACGCCGTCCTCGACGCTCCCGTCGAGGAGGTCGGCGAGCGGATGACCCGGATGATCCTCGATCTGTGGGAGAACCCGGTGACCCGGACCCCGCTGCTCGCGATCGTCCGGTCCGCCGTCAACAACGAGGCCGCGGCCGGCGTCTTCCGCCGCCTGGTCGCCGGCCAGCTGCTGCGCCGGATCGCGGGGCGGCTCGACCTGCCGGACGCGGAGCTGCGCGCCGAGCTCGCCGCCGCCCAGCTGGTCGGGATCGCGATGATCCGGTACGTGATCAAGGTGGAGCCGCTGGCCTCGGCGGACCCCGAGCAGATCGTCAGGCGGGTGGCGCCGGTGGTGCAGGGACATCTGACCGGCCGGTGACCGGCCCCGGAGCACCCGCGGCCCACCGCTCCCGCGCCGAGACACGTATCTCGCAATCCGGACACCCTGTCCCGCCCCCTGGATGACCGGCGTACGCTCGACCGGAGTCAGAACTCTCTGACCCCGGCACCCTGAGAAGGTCTGAAGGAGCGAGCGACGATGCCCGAGCTGAGGTCCCGCACAGTCACCCACGGCCGCAACATGGCGGGCGCACGCGCCCTGATGCGGGCCTCCGGTGTGCCGGGCGCGGACATCGGCCGCAAGCCGATCATCGCCGTCGCCAACAGCTTCACGGAGTTCGTCCCCGGCCACACCCACCTCGCGCCGGTGGGCAGGATCGTCAGCGAGGCGGTCGTCGAGGCCGGCGGCATCCCGCGCGAGTTCAACACGATCGCCGTCGACGACGGCATCGCGATGGGTCACGGCGGCATGCTGTACTCGCTGCCCTCCCGCGACCTGATCGCGGACAGCGTGGAGTACATGGTCGAGGCGCACCGCGCGGACGCCCTGATCTGCATCTCCAACTGCGACAAGATCACCCCGGGCATGCTCAACGCCGCCCTGCGGCTGAACATCCCGACGGTCTTCGTCTCCGGCGGCCCGATGGAGGCCGGCCGGGCCACCCTGGTCGACGGCACGGTCCGCACGCTGGACCTGATCGACGCGATGGTGGACGCCGCCAACGACGAGATCTCCGACGCCGACGTCCTGCGCATCGAGGAGAACGCCTGCCCGACCTGCGGCAGCTGTTCCGGCATGTTCACCGCCAACTCGATGAACTGCCTCACCGAGGCCATCGGCCTGTCCCTCCCCGGCAACGGCTCGGTCCTCGCCACCCACACGGCCCGCAAGGCGCTCTACCAGAACGCCGCCCGCACGGTCATGGACATCACCCGCCGCTACTACGAGCAGGACGACGAGACGGTCCTGCCGCGCGGCATCGCCACCGTCGCGGCCTTCGAGAACGCGATGGCGCTGGACATCGCCATGGGCGGCTCGACCAACACGATCCTGCACCTGCTGGCCGCCGCCCAGGAGGCGGAGGTCCCGTTCGGCCTGACCGAGATCGACGCCCTCTCGCGCCGCGTGCCCTGCCTGGCGAAGGTGGCGCCCAACGTCGCCAAGGACCGCACGTACTACATGGAGGACGTGCACCGCGCGGGCGGCATCCCCGCCCTGCTCGGCGAACTGCACCGTGCGGGCATGCTGAACGAGGACGTGCACTCGGTCCACAGCCCGTCCCTGGCCGACTGGCTGAAGACCTGGGACATCCGCGGCGGCTCCCCGTCCCCGGAGGCGGTGGAGCTGTGGCACGCGGCACCCGGCTGCGTCCGCTCCGCCGAGGCGTTCTCCCAGTCCGAGCGCTGGGACGCCCTCGACGAGGACGCCGAGGGCGGCTGCATCCGCTCCGCCGAGCACGCCTACTCCAAGGACGGCGGCCTGGCCGTGCTGCGCGGCAACCTCGCCGTCGACGGCTGCGTGGTCAAGACGGCCGGCGTCGACGAGTCCATCTGGACCTTCGAGGGCCCGGCGGTCGTCTGCGAGTCGCAGGACGAGGCCGTCGAGAAGATCCTCACCAAGCAGGTCAAGGAGGGTGACGTCGTCGTCATCCGCTACGAGGGTCCCAAGGGCGGTCCCGGCATGCAGGAGATGCTCTACCCGACGTCGTACCTGAAGAGCCGCGGTCTCGGAAAGGCCTGCGCCCTGATCACCGACGGCCGGTTCTCCGGCGGCACCTCCGGCCTCTCCATCGGCCACGCCTCCCCGGAGGCGGCGTCGGGCGGCACCATCGCCCTGGTCGAGGAGGGCGACCGCATCCGCATCGACATCCCGAACCGCTCGATCGAGCTCCTGGTGGACGACGCCGAGCTGGCCCGCCGCGAGCGGGAACTGAACGGCACGTACGCGCCGAAGAACCGCGACCGCAAGGTCTCGGCGGCTCTGAAGGCGTACGCGGCCATGGCCACGAGCGCCGACAAGGGCGCGGTGCGGGACATCTCGAAGCTCGTCTGACACCGGCCCGACACCACCACCACGCGCGTGGCCCCCTCGTCCGGGGGCCACGCGCGTGGTGCTCTACCAGTCCGCCGGGTCCCGGCCGTCCACGGCGAAGACCGTGCCGTCGGGGGCGGCGGCGTAGACGTGGCCGTCGGCGAGCACCGGCTCGGGCAGCACGGCGACGACCCGGTCGGAAGCGGCCGCCATCCGGGGCTCCGTCTGCCCGACGAGGCGCCCCACCCGCGCGTCCACGGCGAGCAGCCGCCCGTCGGGTGCCGCGAGGAAGACATGTCGCGCGTCGGCCACCGGCGCGGAAGTACGGGCCACACCGGTTTCCAGGCTCCACCGCTGCCGCAGCGCGCCCATGTCGACGGCCACGACCCGGCCGCCGGCCCCCGTCAGATGGGCGACCTCCCCGTGCACGGTGCCCTGAACCTGCGGCAGCGGGACGGACAGTGCCACCCGTCGTACCTCCCGGCTGTCCGGCGTGTAGCGGACCAGGGCCTTCGCCTCGCCGTAGACCGGGTCCGAGGAGGTGAGGACGACCGACCCGCCCGTGGTGCCGACCGGCTGCAGCATCCCCGTCAGCCGCGCGTCCCACCGCACCTCACCCGTCCGCGGGTCGACGGCCGTGACCCGTGTGCTCGAACCGTCGCCGGAGGTGCTCGTGGCGTACGCCAGCGGATCTCCCGTGAACGAGTCGAAGAGCGGGACGTCGTGTCCCGGTATCCGCCCGGTCCACCTCGTGTCGCCCGAGGCGCTGTCCACGCCGGTGACCGTGCCGTCGGCACCGGTGAGCACAAGCGTGTCACCGGCGACGGCCAGGCCGCCGTGCTCGGCGGCGTCCTGCCGCCACACCGGTTTCCCCGAGGCCGGGTCGAGCGCCGCCGGTCCGTTGCCCTGGCTCGGCGCGGACTGTACGAGACCGCCCGACACGACCGGCGGGCCGCCCGGCGCCGACGGCGCGAGGGTGTGCCGCCACAGCGTGCCGCCGTCGTCGGGATCGAGGGCGAACACCTGCCCCGGCAGGGCGCAGAACAGCCGGCCGGCTCCGTACGAGCACTGCGGGGTGCCCGGCTTCCCCGACGGCGCCGCCTCCCAGGCCTGGAACGCGGCCGCCGTGGTCCGCACGCCGGTGGTCCGTCTCTCCGGGGCTTCGTCACCGAGCAGTTGGACGGAGAACAGCGTGCCGAAGACGGCGAGGGCGAGCGCCCCGCCCCCGAGCAACGCCCGCTTGCTCAGCGGAGGCCGAACGGAGCGCCGGGCCGCCTGCCGGGCGGGGGGCTCCTCGGCGTCCGTCCCGGGGCCGGTGTCGGGCCCGTGCTCGGGTTCCTCGGGTTCCGGTTCCGCCTGGTGGCCGGGTACGGCGCCCGCCGAGGCCGTCGGCTCCGTCCGCTGCGCCGGTATGAAGGCCTCGGCCAGGAACGCCCGGGTGTCGTACGAGGCCGCGACGGACCGCAACTCCCGCATCAGCTCGTCCGGGGAGGGCCGGTCCTCGGGCTCCTTGGCCAGGCAGCGCAGCACCAGCGGGGCGAGTTCCTCCGGCACTCCGGTCAGGTCGGGCTCGTCGTGCACGACCTGGTAGGCGACGACGTACGGGCTGTCGGAGTCGAACGGCCCGCGCCCGGTGGCCGCGTGCACCAGGAGCGAACCGAGCGCGAAGACGTCGGCGGAGGGCCCCACTTCACGAGGGCGTCGGAACTGCTCGGGTGCCATGAAGGGCGGGGTGCCGATCAACTTGCCCGTCTCGGTCCGCAGTTCGCTGTCCTTCGGCCGAGAGATGCCGAAATCGATGACCTTCGGACCGTCCTCGGCGAGCAGTACGTTGCTGGGCTTCAGGTCGCGGTGCACCACTCCGACGCGGTGGATGTCCCGCAGGCCCTCCGCGAGTCCGGCCATCAGCCTGCGCAACTGGGGCGAGGGCATCGGGCCGTTCCGCTTCACATGCTCGGCGAGGGTCGGCCCGGGGATGAACAGCGTTGCCATCCAGGGCCGTTCGTCCTCCGGGTCGGCGTCGACGACCGGTGCGGTGAAGGCGCCGCTCACCCGCCGGGCCGCCGCCACCTCCTGCCGGAAACGTCCTCTGAACTCACGGTCCCGGGCCAACTCGGCGTGCACGACCTTCACCGCGAGCTTCAGCCCGGACGTGCTCCGGGCCAGATGCACCACGCCCATTCCGCCGGAGCCGAGGCGCGACTCGAGACGGTAGTGACCGGCGTACTCGGGAAGTTCCGCTTCCGCGCCCGCTCCGACGTTCCGCTGTGGCGCCATGGGACCACCCCCGTGCTGTTCGTCCGCGCGCGCGACGCACGGAGCCTAGTCGATGATGCGTACGAGACCGAGGAAGCGTGCCCGCGTCCATGTTCAAACGACGCACAGGTGTGCGTGGCGTGATTCCGGGGAATGAACGGGACCCCATGACAGGCATGGGGTGCACAACGGGGGAGGTTTCCATGGCAGTCGACCATGTCGGAGAAGTCGGAGAAGTCGGAGAAGCAGAGGTCACCGTCGGAGTGGAATCGGCCGCGGTGGCGGCCGTGCGCTCCTACCCGGTCGCGCCGGGCCACCGGCTCAACGTCCGCAGCGGTCCGGGCACGAACTACATCATCGTCCGTACGCTGCCGCTGGGCGCGAAGGTGCCGATCTCCTGTCAGCGTCCGGGCACGACCGTCACCGGCCCCTACGGCACGTCGAACATCTGGGACAACATCGGCAACGGCGAGTACGTCTCGGACGCCTACGTGCTGACCGGCAGCGACGGCTACGTGGCCCCGCGCTGCGGCTGACCCGACCCGGGCCCCTCCGTAGTCCGCCGGGGCCCGCTCGTGGTCGGCCCGGAGCCCGCCCGGGGCCCGCGGTGCCACCGGAGCCATAATCGATGCGTGAGCGCAGAGAACGGCACCCCGGACAGCACCGCGGGCTCCCCGGGAGCCCCGGCGGGCCCCCGCCCCGAGCCCATCCGCTTCTTCGGCACGACCTGGGTCGACCGCGACAACGGCTACGCGGCCCGCCGGGTCGGCGTCGCCGCCGGCTCACTCGCCGCCGCGGCCGTCTCCTGCATCGTCCTGCGCATCGCCTACCAGGGCCTTCGGATCGCCGAGGTCGGCAGCTTCGTCGGGATCCTCGCGGTCGGGATGTTCGCGGTCTGCAGCGCCCTCGCGTTCGGGCACACCTGGGAGGCGTTCAAGCGCCGCCCCGACCCCGACCGGCAGCGGTCCCTCCGCGGTCTGCTCAGCATCGGCTTCGTCGGCTCCCTCCTCGCCTACTTCTTCCGTTCCCTCGTCGAGGCCCCCGGTGAGAAGCTCCACCGCGAGGAGTACCGGACGGCCCGCGAACAGTACGAGAGGCGGATCTCCCGCCGCTCCGGCAACCCCGGGAAGCGCCGCCGCCCGTAGGGCCCGTCCCGCAGCCGCCACGGGACCCGCCCCGCTCCTTCCGGCAACCCCTCAGACGCGTCCGACGACCTCGACATGCCAGATGTCAGGCGCCGGCGCGTCCCTTCGGCATGCCCGGACCCGCCGAGCCCGTGCCACCCCCGCCTTCCGCCCGCCGCCGCTTGACGTGTCCCGTCCCCGAGAGGATTATTCATCACATGATGAATTACTCCTCCGGCCCCCCACGCCCGGACGACGACACCCCCGCCGTCCGGGCCCAGGACCTCACCGTCGTCCGAGGCCCCCGCACCGTCCTGCACGGCCTCGACTTCACCGTCCCGCGCGGCCAGGTCACCGGCCTCCTCGGCCCCTCCGGCTGCGGCAAGTCGACCCTGATGCGGGCCATCGTCGGCACCCAGGCCAAGGTCACCGGCGCCCTGGACGTCCTCGGCCTCCCCGCGGGCCACTCCGCCCTGCGCACCCGCATCGGCTACGTCACCCAGGCGCCCTCGGTCTACGACGACCTGTCGGTCCGGCAGAACCTCGACTACTTCGCCGCGATCCTCGACCCGGGCCGAGCGGCCACCGACCGCCGCCACGAGAACGTCACCCGCGCGATCACCGACGTCGACCTCACCAGTCACGCCGACGCCCTCGCCGGAAACCTCTCCGGCGGTCAGCGCAGCCGCGTCTCCCTGGCCGTCGCCCTCCTCGGCACCCCCGAACTGCTGGTCCTCGACGAACCCACGGTCGGCCTCGACCCCGTCCTGCGCCGCGACCTCTGGCAGCTCTTCCACGACATCGCCGCCGAACGGGGCGCGAGCCTGCTGATCTCCTCCCACGTCATGGACGAGGCCGAGCGCTGCCACCGCCTCCTGCTCATGCGCGCGGGCGAGATCCTCGCCGACGACACACCCGACGCCCTCCGC
Source organism: Streptomyces sp. NPDC050388 (assembly GCF_040655635.1). NCBI lineage: Bacteria > Bacillati > Actinomycetota > Actinomycetes > Kitasatosporales > Streptomycetaceae > Streptomyces > Streptomyces sp. NPDC050388. The sequence goes on along the minus strand of NZ_JBFAKH010000050.1, from coordinate 1,918 downwards.
ACCCGCACCGGCTCCGAAACCGTCGAGGGCGCCTTCCTGCACCTGGTGGACGCGGCGGTCGCGGCAAGCCGCACGAAGGAGACCTCACGATGAGCACCCCCCGTACGACGACACGCCCCTCCGCCCCGACGAGCGCCCTGAACGCCTCCCGCACCCTCGCCACCGCGGCCCGGGTCCTGCGCCAGCTCCGCCACGACCCGCGCACGATCGCGCTGATGCTGCTCGTCCCCTGCCTGATGCTGCTCCTGCTCCGCTACGTGTTCGACGGCAGCCCGCGCGTCTTCGACAACATCGGCGCCTCGCTCCTCGGGATCTTCCCGCTGATCACGATGTTCCTGGTCACCTCCATCGCCACCCTGCGCGAGCGCACCTCCGGCACCCTCGAACGCCTCCTCGCCATGCCCCTCGGCAAGGGCGACCTGATCGCCGGCTACGCCCTCGCCTTCGGCGCGATCGCGATCGTCCAGTCGGCCCTGGCCACCGGACTGGCGGTCTGGTTCCTGGGGCTCGACGTCGTCGGCAGCCCATGGCTGCTCCTCCTGGTGGCCCTGCTCGACGCCCTCCTCGGCACGGCCCTCGGCCTCTTCGTCTCGGCCTTCGCGGCCTCGGAATTCCAGGCGGTCCAGTTCATGCCGGCAGTGATCTTCCCCCAACTCCTCCTCTGCGGACTCTTCACCGCACGCGCCACCATGCACCCCGTCCTCGAGGGCATCTCCGACGTCCTCCCCATGTCCTACGCCGTGGACGGAATGAACGAGGTCCTCATGCACACCGACATGACCACCGCCTTCGTACGCGACGTCCTGATCGTCACCGGCTGCGCCCTGCTCGTCCTCGCCCTGGGCGCGGCGACCCTGCGCCGCAGGACGGCCTGACACCACGGGCCGCCCACCCGGGCGGCTCACCCGGCCGTCCGCCCACCGGACACCACCCCACCCCCGGACCACCCGAGTGCGAGGATGAACCAGGACGACGCGCACACCTCGGAAGGCACCCCCAGCCATGGCTCAGAAAGTCGCAGTCCTCGGCACCGGCAAGATCGGTGAAGCCCTGCTCAGCGGAATGATCCGCGGCGGCTGGGCCCCCGCCGACCTCCTGGTCACCGCCCGCCGCCAGGAACGGGCCGACGAACTCCGCGCCCGCCACGGAGTCACCCCGGTCACCAACCTCGAAGCCGCCAAGACCGCCGACACCCTGATCCTCACGGTCAAACCGCAGGACATGGCCGCCCTCCTCGTCGAACTCGCCCCGCACGTCCCCGCCGACCGTCTCGTCATCAGCGGCGCCGCCGGCATCCCCACCTCCTTCTACGAGGAACGCCTCGCCGCCGGCACCCCGGTGGTGCGCGTCATGACCAACACCCCCGCCCTGGTCGACGAGGCCATGTCGGTCATCTCCGCCGGCAGCCACGCCACCCCCGAACACGTCGCCCACGCCGAGGAGATCTTCGGTTCCGTCGGCAAGACCCTCCGCGTCCCGGAGTCCCAGCAGGACGCCTGCACCGCCCTCTCCGGCTCCGGCCCGGCGTACTTCTTCTACCTGGTCGAAGCCATGACCGACGCCGGCATCCTGCTCGGCCTGCCCCGGGACAAGGCCCACGACCTGATCGTCCAGTCCGCGATCGGCGCCGCGACCATGCTCCGCGACAGCGGCGAGCACCCCGTGAGGCTCCGCGAGAACGTCACCTCCCCGGCCGGCACCACCATCAACGCCATCCGCGAGCTCGAGAACCACGGCGTACGGGCCGCCCTCATCGCCGCCCTCGAAGCAGCCCGCGACCGCAGCCGCGAACTGGCCTCCGGCACCAAGGACTGAGCATCCATCGTGCGCCGCTCTGCGGGGCACCCAGCGGATCGCGGCCGTCCGGTCCAGTGCGAGGTCCTGCCCGCTGAGCCCGATCGAGGCCGCCATCGCCCCC
>NZ_JBFAKH010000049.1:0-59063 GCF_040655635.1 Streptomyces sp. NPDC050388 | reverse complement strand
ACGGGCCTGCCTCGATGTCTGCGGCCACGCCCGCGCGGCGGACGACCTGGCCAATCCGTTCGCCCGCGAACTGGTCCGACGGCACTGGAAGGGCGCGCCGGCCCGACGGAAGCGTCGCCGCCAATACACCGCAGCACGCGATCGCATAACCTAATTCGCGATTTTTCACTCGAACGTGTGTTTGGCGCAACCTTTCGAAAGCTACTACCGTTGTCCTGCAGGGAGACCATCGAGAGGGGCCGACGTGACCACCACCGCCGACAGCGCCAGCATCGCTGCCCAGGACCGCTCCCAGGGCCGGCTCGAGCCGGTGCATGCGACGAGCGAAGCCACGCATCCTGAGGGACCCAAGCGCTCCTTGCCGGGCCGACCTCCTGGCATCCGGGCGGACAGCTCCGGACTCACCGACCGCCAGCGCCGGGTGATCGAAGTCATCAGGGACTCGGTGCAGCGCCGCGGCTACCCGCCGTCGATGCGTGAGATCGGCCAGGCGGTCGGCCTCTCCAGCACGTCATCCGTGGCGCACCAGCTGATGGCTCTGGAGCGCAAGGGGTTCCTGCGTCGCGACCCGCACCGCCCTCGCGCCTACGAGGTGCGCGGCTCCGACCAGGTCACCTCCGTGCAGCCCACGGACACCGCGGGCAAACCGGCCGCGTCGTACGTACCCCTGGTGGGCCGTATCGCCGCCGGTGGCCCCATCCTCGCCGAGGAGTCGGTCGAGGATGTCTTCCCTCTCCCCCGGCAACTCGTGGGTGACGGCGAGCTGTTCGTCCTGAAGGTGATCGGCGACTCCATGATCGAGGCCGCGATCTGTGACGGCGACTGGGTCACGGTCCGACGCCAGCCCGTCGCCGAGAACGGTGACATCGTGGCGGCGATGCTCGACGGCGAGGCCACCGTCAAACGCTTCAAGCGCGAGGACGGCCACGTCTGGCTCCTCCCGCACAACGCGGCCTACGAGCCGATCCCGGGCGACGACGCGACCATCCTGGGCAAGGTGGTGGCCGTTCTGCGCCGCGTCTGAGTTCGGTGCGGGGCGGCCGGTCCGGCCCCGCCCTCCGACCGGGCCCCGGGACCCCTGCGCCGGTTCCGGGGCCCTGTGCTGTCCGAATTCGTGGCCGCGATCCGTGACGGGTCGCCCCGCCGTCACTCCGTCTCCACCGGTGCTTCCTCCCCGGTCTCGGCCCGCTTCGCCGCCGCGTCGATCGCGGCCAGGGATCTCCTGGCCTGGTTCCGGTCCGTGGTGAACCAGAAGTCGGGCAGCGAGGCCTTCAGGTAACTTCCGTAGCGGGCCGTCGCCAGCCGCTGGTCCAGCACGGCGACCACACCGCGGTCGCCCGTGGCCCGAACGAGACGGCCGGCGCCCTGCGCCATGAGCAGTGCCGCGTGGGTGGCGGCGACCGCCATGAAGCCGTTGCCGCCCGCCTCCTCCACGGCCTTCTGGCGGGCGCTCATCAACGGGTCGTCCGGACGCGGGAACGGGATCTTGTCCATGACGACCAGTTGGCAACTGGGGCCGGGGACATCGACACCCTGCCAGAGTGACAACGTGCCGAACAGGCAGGTCTTCGGGTCGGCCGCGAAGGTCTTGATCAGTTCGCCGAGCGTCTCCTCGCCCTGAAGGAGAATCGGGAACTCCGGGATCCGGGAGCGCAGTTCCTCCGCGGCGAGTTGGGCGGCCCGCATCGAGGAGAACAGGCCCAGCGTGCGGCCGCCCGCCGCCTGGATCAGCTCGGTGAGTTCGTCGAGCATGTCCGCGCGGTCGCCGTCACGGGCCGGGCGCGCCAGGTGCTTCGCGACGTAGAGGATGCCCTGCCTGGGGTAGTCGAACGGAGAACCGACGTCGACGCCCTTCCACCGCGGCAGGTCGTCTCCTTCGGCGCCCTCGGGGCCGAGTCCCAGGGAGGCTCCCACCCCGTTGAAGTCGCCGCCCAGTTTCAGGGTCGCGGACGCCAGGACGACGGAGCGGTCGGTGAAGAGCTTTTCGCGCAGCAGACCGGAGACGGACATGGGGGCGACGCGCAAAGAGGCGCCGCTGTGCCGGTATGCGGCGCCGCCGCGGGGCTCGTGGCGCTCGTACCAGACGACGTCCCATTCGGAGCCGTCGGTGATCCGCTCCGCCACGTCGTGCACGCTCTCCACCGAGGCCAGCGCCTGTTTGCGGACCGCGTCCTCGTCCTGGACGGACCTGTCGCGGGTGCCCCCGATCGCGGAGATGACGGTCCGGCACGCGTCGCGCAGCGCCATGAGCGCGTATCCGAGGTCCTCCGGGATCTCCTCCAGGCGACCCGGGAGAGCCAGTTCCATCACTCGTTCAAAGCCTTCGGCCGCGGTCTGCAGCTGGTCGGCGGACTTCTCATCGGCGAGTTTCGCAGCACGGCGCACCGCCCGGTTGACCTGGCCGGGGGTGAGTTCCCCCGTGGCGACCCCGGTGACCCGGGAGACCAGTTCATGGGCCTCGTCGACGATCAGCACCTCGTGCTGCGGAAGCACCGGAGCGCCCTCGATCGCGTCGATCGCGAGGAGCGCGTGGTTGGTGACGACGATGTCGGCCAGTTTGGCCCGTTCACGGGCCATCTCCGCGAAGCACTCCGCGCCGTAGGCGCACTTCGTGGCGCCCAGGCACTCCCGGGACGACACCGACACCTGGGACCAGGCCCGGTCGGAGACGCCCGGCGTGAGGTTGTCCCGGTCGCCGGTCTCCGTCTCGTCCGCCCAGTCACGCAGGCGCAGCAGGTCCTGGCCCAGCTTGCTGCTGGGGGCGGCCGCCTCGAACTGGTCGAAGAGGCCCTCCTCCTCGTCCTGCGGTACGCCTTCGTGGAGACGGTGCAGACACAGGTAGTTGGACCGGCCCTTGAGCATCGCGAACTCCGGGCGGCGGCGCAGCAGGGGATGCAACGCCTCCACCGCGCGCGGAAGGTCGCGCTCCACGAGCTGGCGCTGCAGGGCCAGCGTCGCCGTCGCCACGACGACTCTCTCCCCCTGGGCGAGCGCGGGCACCAGATAGCCGAGCGACTTTCCGGTGCCGGTCCCGGCCTGGACCAGCAGATGGGAGGCGTCGTCGATCGCTTCGGCGACGGCTTCGGCCATGGTCACCTGGCCGGGGCGCTCCGTGCCGCCGACGGCGGTGACGGCGGCGTGCAGGAGTTCAGGGAGTGAGGGCTTCGTCATAGCGCGACCACCCTACGGCCCGGCACCGACAATCATGTCCTCCGTGACCGCCGGGGAGGTGCCGACGCCGGGTCGGCGGAGCCGTCCCGGCGCGAAGTCCGGTGAGCCCGGGGGCCGTTGCTCACCGCACGAGGGGCGACAGGCCGTGTCCGGTCAGGCGTCACAGTGGCGGGTTCCGGAGATCGTCCGGGCCGGAACGCTCGTAGCGAAACCGTTGCCGTTCCGTCGGTCGTCCCCCACGGCGAGCGCATAGTGTGTGGTGCCGTTCCCGGTGGTCGTGTGTTCGCTCCGGACTCCGCTCGAGTCCAGGATGTGAGCACGGCCGAAGCACCATGTTCGTCCACAGCAGGGGGAGTCAGATCATGCGATCCATACGGCCGTCGTCCACCACTCGCCGAGGCGGGAGGGCGCGCCGCGGAACCTCCCCCGTGCTGACCGCCGTCGCGCTCGCCTCGGTGCTCGCGCTCACGGCGACCGCCTGCGGTTCGAGTGACGACACCGCGGGCGGCGACGCCTCCGCGACCGCCGCGGCCGGCGACGGCAAGATCACGATCCCGGACGACATCAAGGACCGGCTCAAGGAGCACGGGATCGATGTCGACAAGTGGCGGAACGGCGAGTGGAAGAACTGGGACAGGGACGACTGGCTGCGTGAGGCCAACGACTACATCAACCCGATCATCGAGGACCTGTGGGATCCGGACCGCATGCGGGACGCGGAGGAGCCGGAACAGGAGATCGACGAGAGCGACATCTCCGGTGACCAGGGCGTGACCGACCCGACGCCGGAGCCGGTGCAGGCGCAGGCCGTGCCGCCTTCCTACCACGCCAGCGCCCCCACGTCCGGCAAGGTGTTCTTCGACTCACCGGAGGGCACCATGGTGTGCTCCGCCACCGTGGTGCAGGACCCCGCCAACCCGGGCAAGTCCAACATGGTGTGGACGGCCGGCCACTGTGTGCACGCCGGCAAGAAGGGCGGCTGGTACCGCAACATCGCCTTCGTGCCGTCGTACAACGACGCGGGCAGGCCGACGGCGGAACTCGAGGGCGCCGCCCAGGAGGAGGTCGCTCCGTACGGCGTCTGGTGGGGTGACTGGGCGCAGACCTCCGACCAGTGGATCGAGCAGGGCGGTTCGACCGGTGGCGACGGCGCCTCGTACGACTTCGCGGTCATCCATGTGACGCCGGAGAAGGGCGGTGACGGCAAGTCGCTGGAGGAGACGGTCGGTTCGGCGCTGCCGGTGGACTTCAACGCTCCGGCGGTGCCCGACATGGAGAGCGTGACCGCGACCGGTTACCCGGCCGGAACCCCGTACGACGGCCAGAAGCTGTTCAGCTGCGAGGACCGGCCGGGCCGGCTCTCGCTCGACACGTCCGAGCCGACGATGTACCGGATCGGGTGCAGCATGACGGCCGGTTCGTCCGGTGGCGGCTGGGTCGCGGCGGGCTCGGACGGCAAGCCCGCTCTGGTGTCCAACACCTCCATCGGCCCGGTGACCTCGGGCTGGCTGGCCGGTCCCCGGCTGGGCGACGAGGCCAAGGGCGTCTACGACGCGGTCAGCGACAAGTTCGCCGGACAGTGACCGACGTGCCCGTTCCCGCGTGCTCCGCGCACCGGGGAACGGGCACATGTCCAGCAGGGCATCCATGGGTTCAACGGGGGTCATCGCACCATGCGTTCCATAGGTACGTCCGCGCCACGCCGGCATCGCAGAGTCCTCGCCGCCACCGGGCTCGTCGTCACCCTGGCGCTCGCCGTGACCGCGTGCGGCGGTTCCGGGTACTGAACGGCAAGACCGTCTGGTGTCGAACACCTCGATCGGTCCGATCGACGACACCTGGCTCGCGAACCCGCAGGGGGCCGGGACGCCGAGTCGCTGTACCAGAACACGAGCAGGGCCTACTGCGGCCGGTGACCGCACACGCCGACGGCCCGCCCCCTGCCGGAGCAGGGGGCGGGCCGTCGCGTCGCTGCGGGCCGCCGGCTCAGTGAGCGGCCGGGGCGAGCAGGTGCGGCGTGAGTTCCGCCGCCAGTTCCTCGTGCACCCGCACCTTGAGCAGGGTGCCCTCCGGGGTGTGTTCCTCGGAGATCACCTCGCCCTCGTCATGGGCGCGGGCGACCAGCTTGCCGTGCGTGTACGGCACGAGCGCCTCGATCTCCACCGCCGGGCGGGGCAGCTCGTCGTCGATGAAGGCGAGCAGTTCCTCGATGCCCTGACCGGTGCGGGCCGAGACCGCGATGGAGCGCTTCTCCGTCCGCAGCAGCCGCTGGAGCGTCAGCGGGTCGGCCGCGTCGGCCTTGTTGATCACGACGATCTCGGGTACGTCGGTGGCACCGACGTCCCTGATCACCTCGCGCACGGCAGCCAGCTGCTCCTCCGGAACGGGATGCGAGCCGTCCACCACGTGCAGGATCAGATCGGCGTCGCCGACCTCCTCCATGGTGGAGCGGAACGCCTCGACCAGATGGTGCGGCAGATGCCGGACGAAACCGACGGTGTCGGCCAGCGTGTACAGCCGTCCGCTCGGCGTCTCGGCCCGGCGCACGGTCGGGTCGAGGGTCGCGAACAGGGCGTTCTCGACCAGTACGCCCGCGCCCGTGAGGCGGTTGAGCAGCGAGGACTTGCCCGCGTTGGTGTAGCCCGCGATGGCGACGGACGGCACCTTGTTGCGTCGGCGTTCCTGGCGCTTGATGTCGCGGCCGGTCTTCATCTCCGCGATCTCCCGGCGCATCTTCGCCATCTTCTCGCGGATCCGGCGCCGGTCGGTCTCGATCTTGGTCTCACCGGGGCCACGGGTGGCGAGCCCACCGCCCGTGCCGCCGCCCATCTGCCGGGACAGCGACTGACCCCAGCCGCGCAGCCTCGGCAGCATGTACTGCATCTGCGCGAGCGCGACCTGCGCCTTGCCCTCTCGGGACTTGGCGTGCTGGGCGAAGATGTCCAGGATCAGGGCCGTACGGTCGACGACCTTGACCTTGACGACGTCCTCGAGGTGGATCAGCTGGCCGGGGCTCAGCTCACCGTCGCAGACGACCGTGTCGGCGCCCGTCTCGAGGACGATGTCACGCAGCTCCTCGGCCTTACCCGAGCCGATGTAGGTCGCCGCGTCGGGCTTGTCCCGGCGCTGGATCAAGCCGTCGAGTACGAGGGCGCCCGCCGTCTCCGCCAGGGCCGCGAGCTCCGCGAGGGAGTTCTCGGCGTCCTGCGCGGTTCCCGATGTCCACACGCCGACGAGCACGACCCGCTCCAGCCGGAGCTGTCGGTACTCGACCTCGGTGACGTCCTCGAGCTCGGTGGAGAGGCCTGCGACGCGGCGCAGGGCCGCACGCTCGGAGCGGTCGAACTGGTCGCCGTCCCGCTCTCCGTCGATCTCGAGGCTCCAGGCGACGTCCGCTTCCATCAGGGCATCGGCCCGGAGGCCCTCGGGGTAGGTCTGCGCGAGGCGCTTGGTGTCCTGGGAAGAGGAAGAAGAGGAGGTCATTGGGTCCTTACGTCGATGGGATGTCGCAGGTGGCGACGGAATGCGGCCGTCACACTCCACAACGCACGAGCCCGCCGGGAGATTCCCGTCGCCCGTGCCGCGGCGACCTGACGATGGTGACACGGCACGGGGCGTCTCGTCATCGTGTTTGTTCCCGGTTCCCACCCGATCGATGCTCGACCGGCGCGAGCGGTCTCGTGGACGGGGCTCCGGGCTCGGTCGTGGACTTCCAGTCCGGGTGGCCGGGCATCGGTGGGGTCTTGGAGTCGTAGAGCCAGGGCTCCAGGAATTCCGTCAGGTCCCGTCCCGCGACCTCGGAGGCGAGCCGGACGAAGTCGGCGGTGGTGGCCGTGCCGTTCCGGTGGTGGGTCACCCAGAGACGTTCCAGGCGTTCGAAGGCGGTGCGGCCGATCTCCTCGCGCAGGGCGTACAGCACGAGCGCGGCTCCGGCGTAGACGCTCGGCCTGAAGATGCTGACCTTCTGACCGGGTTCCGGGGCCTTGGGAGCGGCGGGGGGCCCGCCCGTCGCGCGCCAGTGGTCGGAGGCCTCGTAGGCGACCTTCATCCGGGCGTCGAGGGACGGGCCGGACTTCTCCTGCGCGTACAGCGCCTCGTACCAGGTGGCGTGGCCCTCGCCGAGCCACAGATCGGACCAGGTGTGAGGACTGACGCTGTTGCCGAACCACTGGTGGGCGAGTTCGTGCATCATGATCGACTCGATGTACCACGCGGGGAGGCCGGGCTCGGTGAAGAAATCCCTCTCGAAGAGGGACAGCGTCTGGGTCTCCAGTGCGAAGCCGGTGGAGGCGTCGGCCATGAGCAGGCCGTACGTCTCGAAGGGGTAGCGGCCGACCCTGGCCTCCATCCAGGCGATCTGGTCGGGGGTCTTCGCCAGCCACGGTTCGAGCTTCTCGCGGTGCTCCGCGGGGACGACGTCACGCAGCGGCAGCCCCTGCGGGCCGGTGCGGTGCAGGACCGCGGAGCGGCCGATGGACACCTGGGCGAGTTCGGTGGCCATGGGGTGCCGGGTGCGGTACGTCCAGGTGGTCGCTCCGCGTGCGCGGTCGACACCGGTCGGCAAACCGTTGGCGACGGCCGTGTGCCCCTCGGGGGCGGTGATGCGGAAGGTGAACATCGCCTTGTCGGACGGGTGGTCGTTGCACGGGAACACCAGGTGCGCGGCGTCGGCCTGGTTGGCCATGGCGAGGCCGTCCGCGGTGCGCACCCAGCCGCCGTCGCGGCCCTCGGCCGGCACCGGATCGCTGGTGTGCCGCACCGTGATGCGGGTCCGTTCGCCCGCCCCCAGACCGCCCTCGGGCGTGATCACGAGATCCTCCCCGGCGGTGGTGAAGGCGGCCGGGGCCCCGTCGACCTCGACCGACTGGACCGTGCCGTGGGCGAAGTCGAGGTTGATCCGGTCCAGGTCCGCGGTCAGCCGGGCGACGATCGTCGTGGTGGCCCGGAGCGCCTTGTCGTTGGTTCCGGGGTAGTTGAGGGCGAGGTCGTACGACGCCACGTCGTATCCGGGGTTGCCCAGGTGCGGGAAGAGGCGGTCGCCGATGCCCAGCGGCGTGGCCGGGGCGCTCGCGGCGAGGAGGCAGACGGAGACGGCCGACGCGAGCAGCGCGGCGGAGGTCCGCCGGCGACGGCCACGAGGGACCACCGTACGGGCGGTCGCGCCGTGGGCGGACGGACCGGGGACGGCCGGACGGTCGGATGCCGGACCGGGAGCGGTCGGGCCGGGAGCCGTCGGGCCGGGAGCGGTCGGGCCGTGGGGAGTGAGCAGCATGGCCCACGGCTACCAGCGCGCGCGGGCGCCTCGGCGACGGCGCGCTCCCGGCCCACCCGATCGGGTGGGCCGGCAGAGAGGCATTCGGACGGTGGGGCCGCCGCGCGGCGGGCGCTCACGGCCGGGCGCCCCGCACGCACGTGTGCCGTCAGGCGCCCTGGGTCTGCGGCTTGGCCCGGCTCACGTCGTACACACCGGCCACGTTGCGCATCGCGCGCATGAGGGCGGGCAGGTGTGCGGCGTCGGGCAGCTGCACGGTGTACGTGTGCCGCACCTGTTGCTGGGTCGGGGGCTCGACGGTCGCGGAGACGATCTCGGCGCCTTCGAGGGCCATGGCCTCGGTGAGGTCCGCGAGCAGGTGAGGCCGGACGAACGATTCGGCGACGAGCGTGACCCGGCATTCGGCTCCCTCCCCCCAGTGCACGCCGACCTCCGCGCGCCCCGCGTTCTTCATCCGCGCCACGGCGGCGCACTCGACCCGGTGCACGGTGACCGCTCCCCCGCGCACGGCGAAGCCGGTCACCGCGTCGGGCGGCACGGGCGTACAGCAGCCGGCCAGCCGTACGGTCGCGCCGGGCCGGTCGGCCAGGACCTGGGCGCCGGTGGAGGGACCGGGCACCGTTCCGGGCGCCTGGGCGGCGGGCTCCTCGGCGGGGCGGGGAGCCCGCCGGGCCTCCTCGGAGCGGGCGGCCGGCGGGTCGCTCCGCTCGGGGTGGGCGGTCAGCCAGCGCTGGATGGCGATCCGCGCGGCGGGCGTGTGGGCGTGCTCCAGCCACTGCCTGGAGGGCTCGGAGGCGGGGTCCTGTCCCATCAGGAGCTGGACGGTGTCCCCGTCCTTCAGGGTGGTGCTCAACGTCGCCAGACGGCCGTTGACGCGGGCGCCGATGCACGCGTGCGCGTCCTCCCCGTACTGCGCGTACGCGGCGTCCACGCAGGTCGCCCCGTCGGGCAGGCCGATCGTGCCGCCGTCGGGGCGGAACACGGTGATCTCGCGGTCCTGGGCGAGGTCCTCGCGCAGGGTCGACCAGAAGGTGTCGGGGTCGGGTGCGCCGCGCTGCCACTCCAGGAGCCGGGAGAGCCAGCCGGGCCGGGTCGGGTCGACGCGCTCGCCGTCGCTCGCGGACTGCTCCTCGACCGGGGCGGCGTACGGGTTGCCCAGGGCGACGACACCGGCCTCGGCGACCTTGTGCATCTGGTGGGTCCGGATGAGGACTTCGACGACCTGGCCGTCGTCCCGGGCGACCGCGGTGTGCAGCGACTGGTACAGGTTGAACTTGGGTACGGCGATGAAGTCCTTGAACTCCGAGACGACCGGCGTCAGGCAGGTGTGCAGCTCGCCCAGGACCCCGTAGCAGTCGGCGTCCTCGTTCACCAGCACCAGCAGACGGCCGAAGTCGGCGCCGCGCAGCCGGCCGCGTTTGCGGGACACCCGGTGCACGGAGACGAAGTGACGGGGGCGGATGCGGACCTCGGCGGGGATGTCCGCCTCGCGCAGCACCTCGCGCACCTCGTCGGCGACCTCGGCGAGCGGGTCGTCCGCGCGGGAGGCGTTGCGGAGGATCAACTCGCGCGTGCGTTCGTTCTCCTCGGGGTGCAGGATCGCGAAGACCAGGTCCTCGAGTTCCGTCTTGAGCGCCTGGACCCCGAGCCGCTCGGCGAGGGGGATGAGGACGTCCCGGGTCACTTTGGCGATGCGCTCCTGTTTCTCGGGACGCATGACGCCGAGGGTGCGCATGTTGTGCAGCCGGTCGGCGAGTTTGATCGACATCACGCGGACGTCGTTGCCGGTGGCGACGAGCATCTTGCGGAAGGTCTCGGGCTCGGCCGCGGCGCCGTAGTCGACCTTCTCCAGCTTGGTGACGCCGTCGACGAGGTAGCTCACCTCCTCACCGAACTGCTCACGGACCTGATCGAGCGTCACCTCCGTGTCCTCGACGGTGTCGTGGAGCAGGGATGCCGTCAAGGTCGTCGTCTCGGCGCCGAGTTCGGCGAGGATCAGGGTCACGGCCAGCGGGTGGGTGATGTACGGCTCGCCGCTCTTGCGCATCTGGCCGCGGTGCGAGGACTCGGCCAGGAGATAGGCCTGGCGCAGGGGTTCGAGACCGGCGTCGGGATGGTGGGCGCGATGAGCGTCGACCACATGGCCGATGGCGTCGGGGAGCCGGTCGCGGGAGGCGGGGCCGAGCAGCGCTGCACGGCCCAGTCTGCGCAGGTCGAGCCGGGGGCGGGCCTTCCTGCGGGCCCCTGTGGGCGCGACATGACCCGATGTCGCAGGACCTGGGCTCGCAGGATCCACGGCCTCCGCGTTCATGGGCACCTCCGGCTGCGTTGACCGGCGGACGGTGTGCCCCAGGGCGGACTCGGGCTCAGGGGACGGCGTTCGTCCCCCGTCCGGGCCGGTGCTTGATGCTACCGACCCCAACACGTGCGACCGACCGCCTCCCGCCGAGCGTGAAACGGATCACCCCATCGAGCGAAGCCCGGCACTGCGGCGGTTTCACGCCACGGGACCTGCGGCGGGCCGTGCTCTCGAAGCCGAAATCCGCCCCCGCACCCACGGATGTCGGCCTCCTGCCCCCGTGCATCTGGGATGCCAAGCCGGCCCGGACTTCAGCGGGGCGGGTTCTCCAGCCACTCCTGCTCGATCACTCCCTCGGCGACGATCACCGCGGGTCCGGTCATCTCGATCTCGCCGTCGGGCCGTTCGGTGATCACCAGGGTGCCGCCGGGCACGTCCACGGTGTACGTCACCGGCGTTCCGGTGACGCTCGGGTCGACGCCGTCCCGGCGGGCGGCGGCCACCGCGACCGCGCAGGCACCCGTGCCGCACGAGCGGGTCTCACCGGCCCCCCGCTCATGGACGCGCAGCGCCACGTGCCGCGGGCCCCGGTCGGCCACGAACTCGACGTTGACGCCGTCCGGATAGGCCGAGGCGGGGCTGAAGGAGGGCGCGGTGAGCAGATCACCGGCGTGCGCGAGGTCGTCCACGAAAACCACGGCGTGCGGGTTGCCCATGTTCACGTTCCGCGCCGGTCGGCCGCGCCCGTCGACGCTCACGGTGACGTCGCCGTCGGGGAGCAGCGCCCGGCCCATGCCGACGGTGATGTCACCCGCGACGGAGCCGCTGTCGGACCCGGTCTTGGCGATGTGCACCGTCTTCACGCCCCCGCGCGTGGCGATCGCGATGTCCCCCTCGGCCACATGCCCTGCCCGCTGAAGGTAGCGCGCGAACACCCGCACTCCGTTGCCGCACATCTCGGCGATCGAGCCGTCGCCGTTGCGGTAGTCCATGAACCACTCGGCCTCGGCGGCCAGGTGCCGTGCCTCGGGATGCGCCGCGGACCGCACCACGTGCAGCAGTCCGTCGCCGCCGATGCCCGCGCGGCGGTCGCACAGGGCCGCGACGACGGCGGGGGGCAGGTCGATGGCGTTCTCGGGGTCCGGGACGATCACGAAGTCGTTCTCGGTGCCGTGCCCCTTGAGGAAGGCGATCCGCGTGCTCATCCCTCGATCGTACGGGGTGGCCACGACAGCCCGTCCCGCCGCGGCCCCGCGCGGGCGTCAGCGGAGGCGGGCCACCCGCCAGACGGCCAACGCCACCACCGCGGCGACCAGCACGGCGTAGGCGGTCACGACCCGCCAGTCGGGTCTGCGTCCGGAACCCCGGGCCGGCAGCCCCGGCCAGGTGTGGCCCACCCTGCGGGCGGCCATCATGCCCCAGCCGGCCGCGCAGGAGCAGATCAGCAGGCCCAGCATGGCGATCACGGCACCGCTGTCGCCGAAGTCGAAGGCGAGCGGGAACGCGAACATCAGCGAGCCGACCGCGGCCAGGCCGACGATGGGCGCGAGCTGCCAGATGCGCAGCCGGCGCTGCGGGCGCAGCTCGACCTCGACCTCGTCGCCGCCCGCGAACATCTCGTCCGGCTCGGGGCCGTCGTCGGTCACTCCGCCCTGCGTCTCGTCCGGCCCGTCGGGGCTGAGACGTCCGGGGTCGAGACGGTCGGGATCCTGCTCCGGCGCACCCCGCTCGGTGGTGAGGTGTTCGGTGCCGTGTGCGGTGTCGCGAGGGCCGGCCTCCATCACCACGCGCCCTCCCAACTTGGACTCCACTTGGTCGATCGAAGCTCGATGATGGCACGGTGTCAGAGGCCCGGATGACGGCCTGGGCGTCCCGATGCCATGACGTGATCAGGCTGTAACCGGTCGTTCGACCAACGACAGCGCGAGCTGCGGAAGTTCCCCGAGGTCCGCCGCGGCCCCACTCAACCAGTGCACCCGCGGATCGCGCCTGAACCATGAATCCTGACGGCGCGCGAAGCGCTTCGTGGCACGCACGGTCTCCGACCGCGCCTCCTCCAGGGTGCACTCCCCGGCGAGCGCCGCGAGGACCTGCTGGTAGCCGAGCGCGCGCGAGGCCGTACGCCCCTCGCGCAACCCCTGCGCCTCCAGTGCGCGCACCTCGTCCACGAGACCCGCCTCCCACATCCGGTCGACCCGGTGGGCGATGCGCTCGTCGAGTTCGGGGCGGGCCACGTCGACGCCGATCTGAAGGGTGTCGTAGACCGAGTCGTGGCCGGGAAGGTTGGCGGTGAAGGGCAGGCCGGTGATCTCGATCACTTCGAGCGCCCGGACGATGCGGCGGCCGTTGCTCGGCAGGATGACCCGCGCGGCCTCGGGGTCCGCGGCGGCGAGACGGGCGTGCAGCGCGCCGGAGCCGCGCAGGGTGAGCTCCTCCTCCAGGCGCGATCTGACGTCGGGGTCGGTGCCCGGGAACTCCAGGTTGTCGACGGCCCCGCGGACGTAGAGGCCGGACCCCCCGACCAGGACGGGCCAGCGCCCCTCGGCGAGCAGGGCGTCGATCCGCTCCCGGGCCAGACGCTGGTACTCGGCGACGGACGCGGTGACGGTCACGTCCCAGATGTCCAGGAGGTGGTGCGCGACTCCCCCGCGCTCCTCGGGCGTCAGCTTGGCGGTGCCGATGTCCATCCCCCGGTAGAGCTGCATGGAGTCGGCGTTGACCACCTCACCGCCGAGCTGCCGGGCCAGGAACACGCCCAGATCGGACTTTCCGGCTGCGGTGGGACCGACGACGGCGATGACCCGGGGGGCGGAGGATGCGCTGCTCACCGGTCCAGTCTCGCAAACGCCGCAGCCGGGCGGGACAGCCTCCACCCGAGTACCGTATGAAGTGGATATGGGCGTTTTCGCACATGCCCGCACCGCGAGGGAAGGTGGATCATGGGTCTCCTGGACAACATGAAGGCCAGGCTGGGGCCTGCCAAGGACAAGGTCTCGCACCTCGCGCAGCAACACGAGGGCAAGATCCAGCACGGGCTGGACAAGGCCGCGAAGACCGTCGACGAGCGGACCAAGGGCAAGTACAGCGACAAGATCCAGTCGGGCACGGGCAAGGCCAAGCACGCCATGGACCGGCTCGCTCACAAGGATCACCCCGGTCCGGACACGGGTGGCAGCACGCCGCAGGCCGGGCCGCCGCCCGCTTCCTGAGCGCGGTACGGCGCGGTACAGCGACGGACGGCCGCGGAGCCCGCCAGGCGCGTCTCACGCGCCTGGCGCTCCCGGCCGTTCGCCGTTTCAGGCCGTTCGTCGCCTCAGAGGTTCAGGGCTCCAGGCCTTCAGGCCGACGTCGTACCCGGTCGGCGGCTACGACCAGGCGGCCACGATGTAGCCCACCCCGTACGGAGCGTCCTCGTACAGCAGGCGGCCCTCCAGGGCGGTGCCCTCGGCCGCGCCCGCGAGGACCTGCCACGGCGCCCGGCCGGACACCATGAGTTCGCGCGCCAGGCCGCTGTCCAGTGCCCGCAGGGCCGCTGTGTCGACCGCTCCCAGTGCCCGGGCGGCCTCCGCGTCGAAGGGCGCCGCCCGCTCGTCGAGGTAGCCGGGGGCCTTGAGCGTGCGGCAGGCGCTGGCGTCACCCATCACCAGCAGCGCCACCCGCTCCTCCCCGGCGGCGATGTCCCTTCCCTCCTGGACGCACCGCTCGGCTGCGAGATGTTCCCCCACGCCGAGACCCTCGACCAAAACGTCCGCCCAGCCGGTCCGCTCCAGCAGCCAGGCGCCCACCGCCGGCCCGGGGGGAAGTTCCCGTTCGGTCGCCGTGCCCCGGTCCGCGCCGAGCCGTACGCCGAGATCGACGCCGAAGCCGCGGAAGGACCCCGTGCTGCCCTCCGGGTAGCGCTCGGGCCCCGCGTCGCCCTGCAGCGGGCCGACGACCACGAGCCGGTCGGGGCGGGCGGCGGCGAGCACCCCGACCGCGTCCGTGCACGCGGCCCGTGCGGCGTCCAGCTCGTGGGCGGCGCCCACGGCGACCTCGGACACGAGGAGCGGCGGGCAGGGGCAGACTGCGGCGGCGACCATCATGATCGGCAGCGTAGCCCGGGCGGGCCGCCCGCGAGTCCCCGGCCGGTCGCCGTCAGTCGCAGCCGCAGCCGCCCGCCGCGACCGGCAGGGGTTCGGGCGCACCGATCTTCGGCAGACCCAGCATCACGCCCGCCGGCCGCGCCGCCTTCTCGGCGTTCCGCTTCTCCCAGGCGTCACCCGCGCGCGTGCGGCGCACGTCCAGGGTGGGGCCCTCGGCGAGAAGGTGGTGGGGGGCCGCGTACGTGATCTCGACGGTCACGACGTCACCGGGGCGGACCTCCTGCTCCGGCTTGGTGAAGTGCACCAGACGGCTGTCCCGGGCACGGCCGGAGAGGCGGTGGGTGGTGTCGTCCTTGCGGCCCTCCCCTTCGGCCACCATCAGTTCCAGGGTCCGGCCGACCTGCTTCTTGTTCTCCTCCCAGGAGATCTCCTCCTGGAGGGCGACCAGCCGCTCGTAGCGCTCCTGGACGACCTTCTTGGGGATCTGGCCGTCCATCTCCGCGGCCGGGGTGCCCGGCCGCTTGGAGTACTGGAAGGTGAAGGCCTGCGCGAAGCGGGCCTCGCGCACCACCTGCAGGGTCTGCTCGAAGTCCTCCTCGGTCTCTCCGGGGAAGCCCACGATGATGTCGGTGCTGATCGCCGCGTGCGGGATGGCGGCGCGGACCTTCTCGATGATGCCGAGGTAGCGCTCCTGCCGGTACGAGCGGCGCATCGCCTTCAGCACCGTGTCCGAGCCGGACTGGAGCGGCATGTGGAGCTGCGGCATCACGTTGGGCGTCTCGGCCATGGCGGCGATGACGTCGTCGGTGAAGTCGCGCGGGTGCGGAGAGGTGAAGCGGACGCGCTCCAGTCCGTCGATGCTCCCGCAGGCCCGCAGCAGCTTGCTGAACGCCTCCCGGTCGCCGATGTCGGAGCCGTACGCGTTGACGTTCTGGCCGAGCAGGGTGATCTCCGAGACGCCCTCGGCGACCAGGGCCTCGATCTCGGCGAGGATGTCGCCGGGGCGCCGGTCCTTCTCCTTGCCGCGCAGCGCCGGAACGATGCAGAAGGTGCAGGTGTTGTTGCAGCCGACGGAGATGGACACCCAGGCCGCGTAGGCGCTCTCACGGCGGGTCGGCAGCGTGGACGGGAAGGCCTCCAGCGACTCGGCGATCTCGACCTGCGCCTCCTCCTGGACGCGGGCGCGCTCCAGGAGGACCGGCAGCTTGCCGATGTTGTGCGTGCCGAAGACGACGTCCACCCAGGGGGCCCGCTTCACGATGGTGTCGCGGTCCTTCTGCGCGAGGCAGCCGCCGACCGCGATCTGCATGCCGGGGCGCTGCGCCTTCTTCGGAGCGAGGTGGCCGAGGTTGCCGTAGAGCTTGTTGTCGGCGTTCTCCCGCACGGCGCAGGTGTTGAAGACGACGACGTCGGCGTCGCCGTCGGCGCCCTCGGGGGCGCGGACGTAGCCCGCGTCCTCCAGCAGCCCGGACAATCGCTCGGAGTCGTGGACGTTCATCTGGCACCCGTAGGTGCGGACTTCGTAGGTGCGCGTGCCGCCCACTGACTGGCTCCGGTCGATGCTGCTCATGCCCTACAGGGTATGCGCTCGCCACGACACGCCGGGACGGCGGAGAACCCGCCCGGCGGCGACCGTGCGTCCGGGGCCGGATCGCGTTCCCGACGGGGTCCCGGGCTCCGGCTCAGACCTCCGCGCCCGGCGTCCATCCCTGCCGGCGCAGCACCCGGGACACGTCCGGAGCCTCGTAGTGGTCCCCCTTGAGGACCTTGCCGTCGGAACGGCGGGTGATCCGGCCGTCGGGGCCACGCTTGGTCATGTTGGAACGGTGGATCTCGGAGATCACCGCGTCGAGGTCGATGCCGTGGACGAGCGCCGTGCCGTAGGCGACGTAGACGACATCGGCCAGTTCGTGTGCGAGCCGGTCGAGCGGACCGTGCACCGCCACCTCCGCGACCTCGGCGGCCTCCTCGGCGAGCAGTTCGCCGCGGTGGGCGGCGAGTTCCGGGGAGACCTCGGTCGGTGTCTCGCGCGCGTCCAGCCCGAAGGCACGGTGGAACTCACGGACCAGGTCGGCGGGCGAAGAGCTCATGCCGTGACTTTAGCGGCCGTCCCGGACAGTCCGGATTGCGTCGTCCGGTCCGTCGCCCTGCCCGCCTTCCGGCCGGGTATGTGCGCTCTGCCCTGGTCAGCGGGGCGTGCGGACTGGCAGGATCGCGCCATGTCCAACGCGCTGTCCCGTATCGGCAGGCGCCGGGTCCTGCGGGGCGCGGTCGCCGGTTTCGTGGCGCTCGGACTGCTGCTGTGGTGGCTGGCCCCCTGGAGCGAGGCGCCGCCCCGTGGGACGGTCACCCTGAGCACGGGGACACGCGCGGGTGTGTACCAGAAATACGGTGAGCTCCTGCGCACCTCGCTCGGTAAACACATGCCGGACCTCGAAGTGCGGCTGCTGACGAGCGACGGGTCGCAGGAGAACGTCCGCCGGGTGGCGACCGGCGAGGCCGACTTCGCGATCGCGGCGGCCGACGCGGTGGAGACGTACAGACTGAGCGAGCAGCCCGGTGCCGACCGGCTGCGCGGAGTCGCCCGTCTCTACGACGACTACGTGCAGCTCGTGGTCCCGCCCGGTTCCGACATCCGTTCCGTCGCCGATCTGCGGGGGAAGAGGGTCGCCATCGGGCCGCCCAAGTCGGGCGTGCGGCTCATCGCGAACCAGGTGCTCAGGGCGGCGGGCATCGATCCCGAGCAGGACATCAGTCCCTCCGCGGACGGCATCGACATCGGCCCGGAGCGGCTCGGGCACGGGCTGGACGCGTTCTTCTGGTCGGGCGGACTGCCCACGGACGGCCTGCGGACGTTCTCCGAGGACTCCGGTCTGCGGTTCGTACCGATAACGGCCGAGCTGGTCGCCCAGCTCCACCGGCAGAGTGGTGCCACGCGCTACTACCGGGCCACCAACATGCCGGAGTCGGCCTACCCCGGCAGCCAGCACGGCGCGACCGTCCCGACGATGGCCGTGTCCAATCTGCTGATCACACGGGCGGACGCGGACCCGCGGCTCATCGAATGGCTGACCCGGATCGTGCTCAAGAGCCGGGACGGCATCGGGGCACACGTCCACTCCGCCCAGTTGGTCGACGTGCGCACCGCCATCTACACCGATCCGCTCCGGCTGCACGACGGCGCACGCCGGTACTACCGGTCCGTCAAGCCCTGACCGGTGGTCGCCCCCGCGGGGGCGCTCCTCGGCACCGTCACCGTCACCGTCAGCCCGTGCGGCTCGTGGCGGTCGTACGCGATCGAGCCGCCGCCCGCCGTGAGCAGGGCCCGGGCGATGGACAGGCCGAGGCCCGAGCCCTTGATGTTCTGGTGCCGCCCGCTGCGCCAGAAGCGGTCGCCGACGCGGGCCAGCTCCTCGTCGTTCAGGCCGGGGCCGTGGTCGGTGACGACGACGGTGGAGGTGTCACCGTTGGAGGCGACGGCCACCTCGACCCTCTCGCCCTCCGGCGTGAACTTCACCGCGTTGTCGATGACCGCGTCCAGCGCGCTGGACAGGGCGACCGGGTCGGCCCACGCCGTGGTCGGCGGGCAGTCCCCGGCCAGCAGAACCCCCTTGGCCTCGGCGGTGGGCGACCACGCCGCCACACGTTCGGCGGCCAGGGCCCCGATGTCGGTGACCTGGAGCTGGGCCTCGCTGTGCTCGGCCAGCGCCAGGTCGAGCAGGTCGTCCAGGACGTGCGCCAGCCGCCTGCCCTCGGCCTGGACCGAGGCGATCTCCTCGTTGCCGTCGGGCAGCTCCAGCGCGAGCAGTTCGATGCGCAGCAGCAGCGCCGAGAGCGGGTTGCGCAACTGGTGCGAGGCGTCGGCGACGAAGGCACGCTGCTGTTCCAGCACGCCCTCGACGTTGTCCGCCATCTCGTTGAACGACCGGGCGAGCCGCCGGAGCTCCGGCGGTCCGCCGGCCACCGCGACCCTGGACTTCAACCGCCCGGTGGCGATGTCGTGAGTGGTGGCGTCCAGGACTCGTACGGGCTTGAGCACCCAGCCGGTCAGCCGCAGGGCCGCGCCGACGGCCAGCAGCATCGCCGCCCCCTCACCCACGGCGATGATCAGCCAGCCCTGGAGGATGTGTGAGCGCATCTGCCCGGTGGGCGAGTCGGTGACGACGACCGCGACGACGTCACCGTCCCGGATGACCGGCGAGGCCACCACCAGGTTGCGCCGCTCCCAGGGCCACACCTGCTCGGGATCATGGCTGCGGCGGCTGAGCAGCGCCTCCTGGAAGGCGTCGCGCACCTCGCCCGTCCTGGGCAGGAACCAGTCGTCCGGCGCGTGCGCCATCGGGACGTCGTTGCGGTGGAAGACGCCGGCCCGGATGCCGTACACCTCGTGGTAGCTGCGGAGTTCGCTGCTGAGGGTCTCCCGGCGCTCGTCGATGTCGCCGGCCGCGGGGTCGGCCGGCTCGGTGACGAACTGGGCGAGGGCCGCGAAGCGCGCCGTGTCGTCGATCCGGTCGACGACGACCTGTTGCTGCTGCGCACGCGCCAGGCTGACGGCGAGCGGAACCCCTAGCGCGAGCAGTACGGCCGCCATCAGGACGATGAGCAGCGGCAGCAGACGTGTGTGCACCCGGCCACGCTATGCCGCGGGCTCGACGAGTCGGTAGCCGACTCCGCGTACCGTCTCGATGAGGGTCGGCATGCGCAACTTGGCGCGCAGGGAGGCGACATGCACTTCCAGGGTGCGCCCCGTCCCCTCCCAGCTGGTGCGCCACACCTCACTGATGATCTGCTCACGGCGGAAGACGACCCCGGGTCGCTGGGCGAGCAGGGCCAGCAGGTCGAACTCCTTGCGGGTCAGTTGGACGACCGAACCGTTCACGCTGACCCGCCGGGTCGGCAGCTCGATGCGCACGGAGCCGAGACGCAGCTCGGCCTCATCGGCGGCGACGGCGTCCTCCTGGACGGTGCGCCGGCTGACGGCGTGGATCCGGGCGAGCAGCTCGCCCGTGTCGTACGGCTTGACCACGTAGTCGTCGGCGCCGAGGTTGAGCCCGTGGATGCGGGAACGCACGTCGGAACGGGCGGTGACCATGATCACCGGGGTGCCGGTGCGTTTACGGATCTTGCCGCAGACCTCGTAGCCGTCCTGATCGGGCAGGCCCAGGTCGAGGAGGACGACGCCGAAGCCGTCGGCCTCGGGGACGAGCGCCTGGAGTGCCTCCTCGCCGCTGCGCGCGTGGGTGACGTCGAACCCGTGCCTCGCCAGGATCGCCGACAGGGCGGCGGCGACGTGGTTGTCGTCCTCGACGAGCAGCAGTCTCATCCGGTCCCCCTTCGGTTCATCGGCCGTACGATCCGCCTGCGTACAAAACGGTCCGTGCACGAAAACGTGTGCACGCGCACGTGCACCTTGCAGTGACGCCGATGGACGGGGACGGCGTCAAGAGGGTTCCGGTTGCGCTTCGGTACCGTTACCCGGCCGAAATGAGCCCTGCTCACAAGTGCTACGACATGTATCCGATTGCTACCGGATCGTGATGCTCAGATTCCCCTCAGATGTGATGACGCGGATCTGCAGGATCACTACTGTCCTCCCAAACCGAGGAGGACGGAGCCCGAAAGCGATGACCGAAGTATCGGCGGCCAAGGAAGATGTGGCCACGACCGGCGAACTGGTCGTCCTGAAGAGCGTCAACAAGCACTTCGGCGCGTTGCACGTACTCCAGGACATCGACCTGACGGTCGCCCGCGGCGAAGTCGTCGTGGTCATCGGGCCCTCCGGGTCCGGAAAGTCCACCCTGTGCCGCACCATCAACCGCCTGGAGACGATCGACACCGGGTCGATCACGATCGACGGGAAGCCCCTGCCCCACGAGGGCAAGGAGCTGGCGAGGCTGCGGGCCGACGTGGGCATGGTCTTCCAGTCCTTCAACCTCTTCGCGCACAAGACGGTGCTCGAGAACGTGACGCTGGGCCAGGTCAAGGTCCGCAAGAAGGACAAGAAACAGGCCGAGGAGCGGGCCCGTGCCCTGCTCGACCGGGTCGGCGTGGGCGCGCAGGCCGAGAAGTACCCCGCGCAGCTCTCCGGCGGCCAGCAGCAGCGTGTCGCCATCGCGCGGGCCCTGGCGATGGAGCCCAAGGTCATGCTCTTCGACGAGCCGACGTCGGCTCTCGACCCGGAGATGATCAACGAGGTTCTGGAGGTCATGCAGCAGCTCGCCCGCGACGGCATGACCATGATCGTCGTGACCCACGAGATGGGATTCGCCCGGTCCGCCGCCAACCGCGTGGTGTTCATGGCGGACGGCCGCATCGTCGAAGCCGCTTCGCCGGACCAGTTCTTCAGCAATCCGCGCAGCGACCGTGCCAAGGACTTCCTGTCGAAGATCCTGCACCACTGACGGCGCCCTCGCGCCCTGACGACTTGCGTCACCGGATGAACCGGGCCGCATCACTTCACCAGTCAAAAGGAAGTCCACCATGAAGCTCCGCAAGGTCACCGCCGCCTCGGCCGCCGTGCTCGCCCTCGCCCTGACCGCCACCGCCTGCGGGGGCGGCAGCGACAAGGACAGCGGTTCGTCCTCCTCCGGGGGCGGCGGCGACAAGATCAAGATCGGCATCAAGTACGACCAGCCCGGTCTCGGCCTGAAGACGCCGAACGGCTCCTTCACCGGCTTCGACGTGGACGTCGCAACCTACGTCGCCAAGGAGCTCGGCTACGAGGCCGACCAGATCGAGTGGGTCGAGACCAAGAGCGCCGACCGCGAGAACGCCCTGGCGCGCGGTGACGTGAAGTTCATCGTGGCCACGTACTCGATCACCGACGAGCGCAAGGAGAAGGTCGACTTCGCCGGCCCGTACCTGCTCGCCCACCAGGACCTGCTGGTGAAGAAGGGCTCGGACATCTCCGAGGCCACGGACCTCAACGACAAGAAGCTGTGTTCCGTGACCGGCTCGACCTCGGCGCAGAACGTCAAGAAGGACTTCGCCCCGAAGGCCCAGCTGCGTGAGTACCCCGGCTACTCCGAGTGCATCGCCGGCCTGCAGAGCGGCGCCGTGGACGCGCTGACCACGGACGACTCGATCCTCGCGGGCTACGCCTCGCAGGACAAGTTCAAGGGCCAGTTCAAGCTGGCGGGTCTGAAGCTGAGCAACGAGAACTACGGCATCGGTGTCAAGAAGGGCGACTCCGAGACCGTGAACAAGATCAACGAGGCGCTGGAGAAGATGGTCAGCGACAAGTCGTGGCAGAAGGCCGTCGACGACAACTTCGGCCCGGCCGAGTACAAGAACGAGCCGGCCCCGAAGGTCGGCGAGCTCGTCCAGTAACGCGGGGTCCCGCTGACGCAGGAACCCGGCACGTAACGCAGGGTTCCGCGGGCGCGCCGCCGTCCACCGCTTGACCGACGGCGGCGCGCCACGCCGTCCACGTACGCCACACACCCGGAAGCGCGGGAGATCGTGTTCGACTTTCTTGAAGGCTATGACGTCCTAGGGGCGTTCTGGGTGACGGTGAAACTCACCGTCTTCTCGGCCCTGGGTTCCCTGATCCTGGGCACCCTGCTGGCCGGGATGCGGGTCAGTCCGGTTCCGTTGATGCGCGGGTTCGGCACCGCCTACGTCAACATCGTCCGGAACATCCCGCTGACGGTCATCATCGTCTTCTCCTCGCTCGGCCTCGCCGACATCTTCGGCGCCACGATGGGCGCCGCCGACGACTTCAAGCTGCAGGGCTTCCGGCTGGCGGTGCTCAGCCTGGCCGCCTACACCGCGGCCTTCGTCTGCGAGTCGATCCGTTCCGGCATCAACACCGTGCACCTCGGCCAGGCCGAGGCCGCACGCGCGATCGGACTGAGCTTCAGCCAGACCCTGCGGCTGATCGTGCTGCCGCAGGCGTTCCGCGCGGTCATCACGCCTCTGGCCAACGTCCTGATCGCCCTGACCAAGAACACCACGGTGGCAGCCGCGATCGGTGTCGCGGAAGCGGCGCTGCTGATGAAGGAAATGATCGAGAACGAGGCACAGACGCTGGCCATCGGCGCGGTCTTCGCCCTCGGTTTCGTGGTGTTGACCCTCCCCACGGGCCTGTTCCTCGGCTGGCTCAGCAAGCGACTGGCGGTGAAGCGATGAGCTCCGTCCTCTACGACGAGCCCGGCCCCCGTGCCAAACGGCGCAACCTGGCCCTCTCGGTCGTCTTCTTCGTCCTCCTCGCCCTCCTGTTGTGGTGGGTCTGGCAGACACTGGACGACAAGGGCCAGCTGGAGGGCTCCCTCTGGTCGCCCTTCACCGAGGCAGAGGCCTGGACGACCTATCTGCTGCCGGGGCTCGGCAACACCCTGAAGGCCGCCGCCCTGTCCATGATCATCGCTCTACCCCTGGGCGCGGTCCTGGGTATCGCCCGCATGTCCGACCATCGCTGGGTACGCGTCCCGGCCGGTGCGGTGGTCGAGTTCTTCCGCGCGATCCCGGTCCTGCTGCTGATGCTCTTCGCCTACGAGGTCTACGTCCGCTCCACGGACCTCTCCAGCGAGGACCGGCCACTGTACGCGGTGGTCACCGGCCTGGTGCTCTACAACGCCTCGGTGCTCGCCGAGGTCGTCCGGGCCGGCATCCTCTCGCTGCCCAAGGGCCAGTCCGAGGCCGCCTACGCGATCGGCCTGCGCAAGAGCCAGACGATGTCCACCATCCTGCTGCCGCAGGCCGTCACCGCGATGCTGCCGGCGATCGTCAGCCAGCTCGTCGTCATCGTGAAGGACACCGCGCTGGGCGGCGTGATGCTCGGGTTCACCGAGTTGCTCAACTCTCGCAGCACCCTGGCGGCCAACTACGCCAACGTGGTGCCGAGTTTCATCGTCGTGGCGATCATCTTCATCGCGCTGAACTTCCTTCTCACCTCCTTCGCCTCGTGGCTGGAGGTCAGGCTCCGCCGCAGCAAGCGCAGCACGGGCGCGGTGGTGGGCGGCGACCAGATCGAGGAGCTCAACACGGCCGAGGTCGGGGGCACCTACGGGACCGGCGCGGGCGGCGCCACCTGACGCACGCCCTGCTGTACCGACATGGCTGTGGCCCGCCCCTCCGGCGGGCCACAGCCATGTCGGGCCCGGGACGGCACCGGCGGCGCGCGGAAATCATCCCGGTACGGGCCGGGCCTGTGTGATGAACAGTCAAGTGGTGTGACGGAACCGGACCGGTTTCATGATCGCCGACCGCGCCCGTCACTTGACGCAAGCACCGGCAGTAGGTTGCATACGTTCTGTGATCGCGCACCCTGCTCCATCGTCCTGTTCCGCCCCGTCCTCCGGGACGTCACTTCGAGCAGGGGGCGCCGCGCCGTGGACCCGGTGATCATCGTCGGAGCGGGGCCCGTCGGGCTCACGCTCGCCCTGGCGCTGGCGCGTCAGGAGGTGCCGTGCGTGGTCCTCGACGAGGGGCCGGGCAAGGACGAACCGCGTCCTGCCCGGTCGGTGGTGCTGCGCGAGGACACCACGGCTCTGCTGGAGCGGCTGACCGGTGCGCCACTGACCCGGGCCGGCTCCCGTTGGGCCGGATGGCAGTCGATGCGGCGCAAGCAGGTGACACACGAGGTCACTTTCGACGCCACCGCACCCGCCCCCGTGCACATCGCCCAGCACGTCCTCACCGGTGCCCTGCGTGCGGCCCTCGCTCGTGAACGGCTCGTCGGGGTCGCCGTGGACAGCCGTCTGGACTCCCTCGAACAGGAGCCCTCCGGCGTCACCGCGCACACCCGCGGCGCCAGGGGCACCTGGTGGCGCGGCAGTTATCTGGTCGGCTGCGACGGCCCCCGCTCCACCGTGCGCAAGCTCCAGGACATCCGCTTCCCGGGCCGCACGGCGGTGGAACGTCACGCCGTGGCCGCGCTGCGTACGGAACTCCCCTGGTCGGACGAAGCGTTGCTGCACCGGATGCCGCCGTGGCGCGCTTCCGGTCCCTTCGCCGGGGAGATCACCGCGCGCCCGCTGCCGGACGGCGTGTGGCGTCTGGACTGGCTGCTGCCGCCGGGCAAGGAACTGGTCACCCCCGAGCTGCTGCTGGCCCGGATCCGGGAGACTCTCGCCGGCTGGGCCGGCGGCCCGACGCCACCGTACGAACTGCTCGACACCGGGGTCCACACCGTCCACCACCGGCTCGCCCGGCGCTGGCGGGCGGACCGCGTGTTCCTCGCCGGGGACGCCGCACATCTGCTCGGCACGCTGGGCACACACGGGCTGGACGAAGGGCTTCGCGACGCCGACAACCTCGCCTGGAAGCTGGCTCTGGCCTGGCACCACGGCCACCACGAAGCGCTGCTCGACAGTTACCAGGCCGAGCGGCGCGCGATCGTCTCCGCCCGGCTGCGCGCCGCCGATCAGGCGCTGCCGCTGCTGCGGGGCGGGGGAGGCCTGCGTTCCTACGTCCCCGGCTCCGCCCGCGGTCATGACGCGCTCCTGGTGGACGGCCACCTGGGGCAGGGGCCGCTGGGAGCGCCGGGCGGGCACGCCGGATCGCCCCTCGCGCCCCGGGACCTCGAGGGTGAGGTCCCCGTGGACACGCCCCTCGGGGCGCCGGTCACCGATGTGCGGGTCACTGCGGAGGACGGCACCTTCGTCCGGCTGCGGGACCGGCTCGGCCGAGGTGCGCTGCTGGTGGTGCTGATCGCGCCGGGTACCGGCGTGTGGGAGCGCAGGCACTGGGTGTCCGCCGGAATCATGCCCCGGCTGGCGGCGGCCGTGGCGGCGCTGCCGCATCCGGCCGAACTGCTGGTCGCGGAGAGCTATCCGGGGGCGGCGGCCCACACCGTGCTGCTGGTACGCCCCGACGGTCACCTGGTCACGGCGCTCGGCGGAGTCCGTCCGGCGGACCTGTACGCGGCGGCCGAAACGGTGGTCGGTGGACCGGCGGATACGGAAACAGCGGGGACAGCGGGGACGGAGGCCCGGGCAGCCGCCGGAGCCGGATCGCGCTGAGGTGCTGGGCACGGACGATCCGTATCCGCATGCTTCCGTGGGGGTCCGCGTGCTGACGGTGAGTTGATCCCGTGTGCGTCGTCGTGGTGTACTCCGGTCCGTGACCGACACCTGTGTGCGCCTGTGGCGGAGGGTCCATATGGACCTCGTCCGCTACGCGGGCTGCGTGTGTCGCCCGTCCTGCTGAACTCGCGTTCCCTCTTTCCCGCGCGCCGCTCGCCGCTTCCCCGCCGCCGTGCGCGCTCCGCGAACCTTTCTTCAGGACGGTGCACGTGTCTGCTTCCCCTGCCCTCCCCTCCTCCCCTGCGGGCTCCCTCTCTGCTCCCGGCCCTTCACAGGCAGAACTCCTCGACTTCGTACGGCATGTCGCCGCCGACGCCGAGCTGGTCGCCGCGCTTCCGCTCGATCCGGAGGGCCGCACCTGGATGCGGCTCGACGGGCCCGCCGGCAGCGAGGCCTGGCTGATCGGCTGGCCGCCCGGCACGGGCACCGGCTGGCACGACCACGGCGAGTCCCTCGGTGCCTTCGTGACCGCGGCGGGCGAGCTGCGGGAGAACTCGCTCGCGGTGCGGTTGCCCACCGACGGCTGGAAGACTCTGGAACTGAACGACGGCGTGGACCGGGAACGTCGGCTGACGGTTGGTGAGGGCCGCGCCTTCGGCCGGCATCACGTGCACGAGGTGCTCAACGAGTCCCCCGACCGGCACGCGGTCTCCGTCCACGCCTACCACCCGCCCCTGCCCC
The DNA here is from genome assembly GCF_040655635.1 of Streptomyces sp. NPDC050388. NCBI lineage: Bacteria > Bacillati > Actinomycetota > Actinomycetes > Kitasatosporales > Streptomycetaceae > Streptomyces > Streptomyces sp. NPDC050388. Next base: position 32,531 of record NZ_JBFAKH010000049.1, on the reverse strand, counting down.
TGATGCGCCGCTACGGCCGCAGCGGCCGGACCCTGCGTCTGGAGCAGGTCGAGCGCCCGGCGGACTGGCAGTGAGCGGGACACACGAGCAGGCTGCCGGTGCCCCCGGGATCGACGAACTGCTGGAGCGGGTACGCGCGGGCTACACGCGGATCGGGGCGGTGCCCGCGTACGAGGCCGCCTGCGGCGGGGAGGTGCTGCTGGTCGACATCCGGTACGCGGCCCTGCGCGACCGGGACGGCCTCATCCCCGGCGCCCTCGTCGTCGAGCGCAACGAGCTGGAGTGGCGTCTCGACCCGCGGGGCAGCCACCGCCTCCCCGAGGCCACCGGTCACGATCTGCGCGTCGTCGTGATCTGCGACGAGGGGTACGCCTCCAGCCTGGCCGCGGAGTCCCTGCACCGGCTGGGGCTCCATCGGGCCACCGACCTGATCGGCGGTTTCCAGGCATGGCGCACGGCGGGTCTGCCGGTGCGGGCGCCGGGCGGGGCCCCTCAGTAGCCCCCGTCGTCCAGGAACTCCGTGTTCTCGCCCTCCTCTTCCAGGGCTTGGCGGACCACGCGCAGGGCGAGGCCCTCGGGGTAGCCCTTGCGGGCGAGCATGCCGGCGAGGCGGCGGATCCGCTTGTCACGGTCGAGTCCGCGGGTGGAGCGCAGCTTGCGGGCGACGAGTTCGCGCGCGGTGGCTTCCTCCTGCTCGGAGTCGAGTCGGGAGACGGCCGCGTCGATCAGGGTGGCGTCGACGCCCTTGGTCCGCAGCTCCCGGGCGAGGGTACGCCGGGCCAGGCCCCGACCGTGGTGCCGGGACTCCACCCAGGCGTCCGCGAAGGCACTGTCGTCGATCAGTCCGACCTCTTCGAACCGGGACAGCACCTCCTCGGCGGCCTCGTCCGGGATCTCCCGCTTGCGCAGGGCGTCGGCGAGCTGCTTCCGGGTGCGTGGGGTCCCGGTGAGCAGGCGCAGGCAGATGGCCCGCGCCCGCTCGACCGGGTCCCCCTCGGGCTCCTCCCGCTCGGCCCTCGAAGAGGAGGAGGCGTCCCCGTCCGCCGCGCTCGCCTCGCCGACAGCCCGGCGCCCGCGCCCACCGCGCGGCCCGCCGTCACGCGAGCCGCTCCCCCATGAGTCGCCCGCACGACGGGACCCGGCACCGCCTCGACGCCGGCCGCCGCCCGGGTCCTCCCCGGGGAAGCCGGCCGGGCCGCCGGCGTCCCCGTCCGCCCCGCCAACGCTCGCGGCTGGGTCTGCGCCGTCTTCGGTACCTCTCCCCCATGAGGTGCCGGAGGCGGCGAACTCGTACTCGGCCCAGTCGGTTCGTCGCGTCACGGGTCAGCTCTTGGCCGCAGCGGCCTTGGACTTGGTGGTCTTGGCCGCCGGGGCCGCGGTCGCCTCGGCCGGAGCGGTGAGACCGGCGGCGTCCGTGCCCTGCCCGGCGGCCGACTCCTCGGGCCGCACGCCGACGCCGAGCTTCTCCAGGATCTTCTTCTCGATCTCGTCGGCGAGGTCGGGGTTGTCCTTGAGGAAGTTGCGGGCGTTCTCCTTGCCCTGGCCGAGCTGGTCGCCCTCGTAGGTGTACCAGGCGCCGGCCTTGCGGACGAAGCCGTGCTCCACGCCCATGTCGATCAGGCCACCCTCACGGCTGATGCCCTGGCCGTAGAGGATGTCGAACTCGGCCTGCTTGAAGGGCGGCGCCACCTTGTTCTTGACGACCTTGCAGCGGGTGCGGTTGCCGACCGCCTCGGTGCCGTCCTTGAGGGTCTCGATGCGGCGGATGTCGATGCGCACCGAGGCGTAGAACTTCAGTGCCCGGCCACCGGTCGTGGTCTCCGGGGAGCCGAACATCACGCCGATCTTCTCGCGGAGCTGGTTGATGAAGATCGCCGTGGTCTTCGACTGGTTGAGCGCACTGGTGATCTTCCGCAGCGCCTGACTCATCAGCCGGGCCTGCAGACCCACGTGGCTGTCGCCCATTTCGCCCTCGATCTCCGCGCGCGGCACCAGCGCCGCGACGGAGTCGATCACGATGAGGTCGAGGGCACCGGAGCGGACCAGCATGTCCACGATCTCCAGCGCCTGCTCGCCGTTGTCCGGCTGGGACAGGATCAGGTTGTCGATGTCGACGCCGAGCTTCTTCGCGTACTCGGGGTCGAGGGCGTGCTCCGCGTCCACGAAGGCGACCTGGCCGCCGGCCTTCTGCGCGTTGGCCACCGCGTGCAGGGTCAGGGTCGTCTTGCCGGAGGACTCCGGGCCGTAGATCTCCACCACACGGCCGCGCGGCAGACCGCCGACGCCGAGGGCCACGTCGAGCGCGGTCGACCCGGTGGGGATGACCTCGATGGGCTCGTTCGTCCGGTCACCCATGCGCATGACCGCGCCCTTGCCGAATTGCCGTTCAATTTGTGCGAGCGCGGCGTCGAGCGCCTTCTCGCGGTCGGTTCCTGCCATGGGTTCCACCCGATTTGCTTGGTTCGATCGCTTCACGTCGACGACGCTAGCGCCTGCCACTGACAACGCGCCCCGGCGCACCTCCGCCCTGTGGACAACCGGGGCCCTTTCCCTCACGAACCGGGCCATAGCACCCATGATCGGACCTCACCGGCACACCCATGAGAATAGATGTTCGATTTTCGTGTCAAGCGCACCACGCGGCACCCTCACAAGGCGTTCACCCTGCGGCAACGGCTCCGCCGTCGCTCAGGAGCCCCCGGCGTCCCCGGCGTCCCCGATGTCCCCGGTGCCCCCACTCCGAAGTGGTGTCGCGCCTCGCCGGCGGCTCCAGAGGCGCCGGGCGCGGGCGACGAGGCTCTCCCGCTCTCCGGGGCTCTGCTCTCCGGGGACGCGCTCGCCGGGGCGGCGATGGCCGTGCACACGGGGGTCGTCCGTCACGTCGTAGCGCTTCACGTACGCGCCCAGGAACGCCTGGAGGGTGGCGACCGCGGGGATGGCTATCAGCGCGCCGACGGCACCGAGCAGGGCCGTGCCCATGACGACCGAGCCGAAGGCGACCGCCGGGTGGATGTCGACGGTCCTCGCGGTCAGCTTGGGCTGCAGCACGTAGTTCTCGAACTGCTGGTAGATCACCACGAAGATCAGCACCCACAGCGCGTACCAGGGGTCGACCGTGAAGGCGATCAGCATGGGCAGAGCGCCCGCCAGATACGTACCGATGGTGGGGATGAACTGCGACACCAGGCCCACCCACACGGCGAGCACCGGTGCGTAGGGCACCTCGAGCATCTCGAGCAGTACGTAGTGGGCCATGCCGGAGACCAGCGCCATCAGCCCGCGCGAGTACAAGTAGCCGCCGGTCTTGTTCACGGCGATCTCCCACGCGCGCAGCACCTCGGCCTGGCGCACGGGCGGCAGTACGGAACAGACGGCTCGTCGCAACCGCGGACCGTCGGCGGCGAAGTAGAACGAGAACAGCCCTATGGTCAGCAGCTGGAAGAGGCCCCCGAGGACCTGCGCGGAAACGTCCAGGACACCGGTGGCGCTGTTCTGCACGTAGGTGCGCAGCCAGTCGGAGCGGAGCAGGCCCTCCTGGATGTCCACCCGTCGCAGTTCGGTGTGGAAGTGGGTGTTGACCCAGTTGATGACGGAGTCGAGGTACTCCGGGAAATCCTCGACGATCTTGATGATCTGTCCCGCGAGCATGGACCCGAGCAGCGTGACGAAGCCCGCCGCCGCGATCAGCACTCCCAGGAAGACCAGGAAGGTGCCCAGCCCCCGGCGCACCCCCCGCGCGGCCATCCAGCTCACCGCGGGCTCGACGGCGAGCGCCAGGAAGAACGCGATGAGGATGTTGATCAGCAACCCGGTGAGTTCGTGGAAGGCCCAGCTGCCCAGCTGGAACAGGGCGATCAGCGCGAGCGCGAGCACCATGGCGCGCGGCAGCCAGCGCGGCATGCGGGTGCCGGGCGGGGCGGCGGAACCCGCCGGTGGGCCGGGGGGCGGAGGCGCGCCGGGCGCCGAAGGGTGCCGGGCCGCCTGCTCGGTCTCGTCTGTGGGTGCCACGGAGTAAGTTTCGCGCACGCCACCGGCAGCCGTCCGCCCCCTGGCCCTCTCTGTGACGATCAGCGCTTTTCCCGCGGCACGTCCATCACCATGCAGACCACCTGCCAGACGTCCTTGGCGTCCCAACCGGCCCTCAGTGCCTCGTGCACGGTGCGCCCGCCGAGTTCCGACATGACGTGATCGCGCGCGAAGGTGTCGGCGTAGCCCGTACCGAAGTACTCCGCCATCCGTTCCCAGAAGACCGTCAACCGCATGCCCTCAGTATCCCGTCCGAGAGCGTGGGCCCGGGCCCGGACCGCCTGCCGAGACCGCTTTGCGCCCTGACGTCTGCCCCATGTCATCAACCGGATCGGTCCCCCTGCCCCCGAACCCCCCGGCCGACAGCCCGCTCGCCCGCGCGGGGCGTTTCGTCCGGCTGACCGCGCGGGTGCTCGAACAGCGTCTGTTCGCCCACGAGTTCCGGAAGGGCGGTGCCGACCCGGTGGAGCGGGCGCTGGACGCCTACCGCAACGAGGACGGCGGACACGGTCACGCGCTGGAGCCCGACCTGCGGGGTCCCGTCAGCCAGCCGCTGCGCACCCGCCCGCGCCCTGCGTGTCCTGGACTCCGTGGGGCGCTGTGGCGGCACGCGCGTGGAGTGCGCGTGCCGCTACCTGACGTCCGTGTCCACTCCGGACGGCGCGCTGCCGGCGATCCACCCCAGTCGGCGCGGCTGCCCCTCGGCCCCCTCCGTACCGGTCGTGGACGACCCGCCCGGTGAACTTCTGGCCACCGGTGGTGGGGCTGCTGCACCGCAACGCCGTGTGGCACGCGTGGCTGTTCCGGGCCACGGACTTCTGCCGGCAGGCCGCCGAATCACTGGAGCGGAGCCATCCGTACGGGATCCGGGCAGCGCTCGCCTTCCTGGACTCCGCCCCCGCCCGCCCACGCGCGAAGGCGGCCGCCGACCGGCTGGGCCGCCTGGTGCGCGGACAGCGACTGGCGGCGCTCGATCCGGACGACCTCGACGCCCACCCGGTCGCGCCCGGCTACGCCCCGGGTGAGCACCATTTCCCGCACGACTACGCACAGACACCGCGCTCCCTCGCGCGCGGGTGGTTCACCGATGAGGAGATGTCACGCTCGCTGGACCACCTCGCGGCCGAGCAGGAGGACGACGGCGGCTGGCCGGTGCGCCGGCACGAGTGGGCGCCGGCCCCGGCCCCGGCGGCACGCTCCATGGTGACCATCGACGCGCTGCGCACGCTCAGGGCGTACGGCCGCCCGGTCGGCTGACCCGGCACCGGTCTCAGCCGCCCAGGGCCCGGACCCCCGCCGTCACCACCACGGCCGCCCCGACGACGACCAGGAACGGGGCGCGCAGCATCAGCGCCACGGCGGCGGCGGCGAGCCCCACCGCCCGCGCGTCCAGCACCAGCGCCTGACCGTCGGCGAAGGTCTGCTGGGCCGTGAGGGCGGCGAGCAGGGCGACGGGCAGCAGCGCGGCCAGACGCCTGACCAGCGGCCGCTCGAGGGCACCGGCGGGGACCAGCAGCCCGGCCAGCTTGACGGCGTAGCACCCGAGGACGGTCACGCCGATCGCGATCCAGATGTTCAACGGTCCTCCCCCGGTGCGTCACCGCGCGGTGTTCCCCTGCGGCGGCCCTGTGCCCACAGGACCGCCGGTGCCGCGAGCGCGGCCACCAGGACCGGTACACCGGCGGGCAGGACCGGCAGCAGACCGAGTCCCAGCAGGACGGCGAGCCCGGCGACCATCCGTTCGGTGCCGGTCCGCAGCATCGGCGCGAGCAGGGCCAGGAAGACCGCGGGGCCGGCCGCGTCCAGTCCCCACGCGCCGGTGTCCCCGATGGCCTCGGCGCCCAGCGCGCCGAGCAGCGTGGTGAGGTTCCACAGGACGTACAGGCTGAGCCCGGTCACCAGGAAACCGATCCGCGCGCTGCGCCGGGTGGGCTGGGCGAGGGAGACCGCGGCCGTCTCGTCGATGACCCACTGGGCCGCGAACGGCCGCACCGCGCGCGGGAGGGCCAGCAACTGGGACAGGCGCAGCCCGTAGAAGGCGTTGCGCACCCCCAGGAAGAACGCCCCGGCGGCGGCCGTGAACGGGCTCCCGCCGGCGGCGAGCGCCCCCACCAGCGCGAACTGGGACGCCCCGGTGAACACGAGAAGGCTGAGCACGCACGTCTGGAGCAGCGTGAGCCCGCTGCCGGCCGAGGTGACCCCGAAGGCGAATCCGGAGAGTCCGACGGCTATCCCGACGCCCAGGGCGTCCCGGACGACGGCGCCGTCCGGTTTTTCTCCCCGGGCGTCCCCGTCCCGGACGTCCGCGAGTGTTGTCTGTTCTGTTGCCACACCCCGGACGGTACGTGGAGCGCTCTTCGGATGTCTTGTACGTTCTTGCGCTCGCGCTGGTAGGCGCCGGGCGGCACTCCCACGATCCGGCCGAAGTGCCGGTTCAGGTGCGGCTGGTCGGTGAATCCGACCACGACGGCGGCCTCCGACGGCACGGTCCCGGCGTCCAGCAGCCGGCGCGCCCGCCGTACCCGTGCGTCGGTGAGCCAGGCGTGCGGCGGCATTCCGTAGGCGTCCCGGAAGGCCCGCAGCAGTGCGAACGGGCTGGTGCCCAGTTCGTCGGCCAGTTTCTCCAGCGTCGGCGGGGCGGCCATCCGCTCTTCCAGCAGGGCACGCGCGCGTGCGGCGGTCCGGGCGCCGGCCGTGCGCACCTCGCGCCGGGGCAGCGACCCGCCGTTCAGCCTCAGCAGCCGGGTCACGGCCACCCGCAGCAGTGTGTCGGCGGCGAGCGCGTTGCCCTCGTCGGTGGCCCGCAGTACCCGGTGCACCAGGCGGACGGTGTACGGATCCTCGAGCACCGGCCGCACGAAGCCCGGGGTGCCGCGCAGTGCGGTGGTCTCCGCGGCGATCGCCGCGACCACCTCGGGCGAGGGGTACACCGCGCCGTACCGCCAGCCCTCCGGCACCCCGGCCCGCCCGGTGTGCGGGGTGTCCGGGTTCACCAGCGCCAGTGCCCCGGCCCCCGCGTACTGGTCGCCGCCGCCGTGGTGGAAGACCTCCACGCCGTCGGCGATGGCGGCGATCACGAAGTTCTCGTGGGTGTGCCGTACGAACGTCTTGCGTATGTAGCGGGCCCGGAGCAGATCGACGCCGGGCAGGTCGGCGTACTGCCAGTGCCGCGCCCGTTCCTTGCCTGTTTCCGCCATCGGGCCTCTTTCGAGGGAACCACCGGCTTCAGCCGGTGGGGGAACCGAGTCCCTGGTGTACGTTTCTGGTGTCCCGCAAGGAATCGGTTCGGGCTGGACCGCAACCCTCGGGTTGGAAGCCCCCTTCCTTCGGGAGGGGGAGCGGAGTCACACGGCCATTGTCACCCGCCCCTGGCCGGACCCGCAGGGGCCCGCCCGGCCCCTGCGCACCGAGGCCGAGCACCGGACGCCCACGTCCGGCCTGCTCAGGCCCGTTGTCAGTGCCCGGGTGCAGGATGGACGCATGGTCAGCACTCCGCACCGAGCCCTGGACGGCTTCTCCGCCGCGACCCGCGGCTGGTTCACGGGGGCGTTCTCCGCGCCCACCGCGGCCCAGGTGGGTGCCTGGCGGGCCATCCACGAGGGGTCGGACGTGCTGGTCGTCGCCCCCACAGGCTCCGGCAAGACGCTGGCCGCGTTCCTCGCGGCCTTGGACCAGCTGGCCGCCACACCCCCGCCCGCGGACCACCGGAAGCGCTGCCGCGTCCTGTACGTCTCCCCGCTGAAGGCCCTGGCCGTCGACGTCGAGCGCAATCTCCGCAGTCCGCTGACCGGCATCCGCCAGGAGGCCGTGCGCCTGGGGCTGCCCGAGCCCGAGATCAAGGTCGGGATCCGCTCCGGCGACACTCCGCCCGCCGAGCGCCGGGCCCTGTCCACCCGCCCGCCGGACATCCTCATCACCACTCCGGAGTCCCTGTTCCTGATGTTGACGTCGGCCGCGCGGGACGCGCTGACGGGCGTGGAGACGGTGATCCTGGACGAGGTGCACGCGGTCGCCGGCACCAAACGCGGGGCGCACCTCGGGCTCTCCCTGGAGCGACTGGACGAACTGCTGCCCAGGCCGGCCCGCCGCATCGGCCTGTCGGCGACGGTCCGCCCGGTCGACGAGATCGCCCGTTTCCTGTCCCCGCGCGGCAAGGTGGAGATCGTCCAGCCCGAGGCCGGCAAGGAGTTCGACCTCTCCGTCGTGGTCCCGGTCGAGGACCTGGGTGAGCTGGGAGGCTCCCCGGCGGCCGACGGATCGGAGGGGGCGGAACGCCCGTCGATCTGGCCGCACGTCGAGGAGCGGATCGCCGACCTGGTCCAGTCCCACCGTTCGACGATCGTGTTCGCGAACTCCCGCCGTCTCGCGGAGCGCCTGTGCAACCGGCTCAACGAGATCGCCTACGAGCGGGCCACCGGGGAGCCGCTGGGCGAGCAGCACGCCCCGGCCGAGCTCATGGGCGGCTCCGGGGCCGCCCAGGGCGCGCCCGCCGTCATCGCCCGCGCGCATCACGGCTCGGTGTCCAAGGAGCAACGGGCCCTGGTCGAAGAGGACCTCAAGGCGGGCCGGCTGCCCGCGGTGGTGGCCACCTCCAGCCTGGAGCTGGGGATCGACATGGGCGCGGTCGACCTGGTGGTCCAGGTCGAGTCGCCGCCGTCGGTGGCCTCGGGGCTCCAGCGCGTCGGCCGCGCGGGCCACCAGGTGGGGGCGGTCTCCACGGGCGTGGTGTTCCCGAAGTACCGGGGCGACCTCGTCCAGGCCGCCGTGGTCACCGAGCGGATGCGGACCGGCGCCATCGAGTCGTTGCGGGTTCCCGCGAACCCGCTGGACGTCCTGGCGCAGCAGATCGTCGCGATGACGGCCATGGACACCTGGCAGTTCGACGATCTGCTGGCCATGGTGCGCCGGGCGGCCCCTTTCGCCTCACTGCCCGAGTCGGCCTTCACGGGCGTGCTGGACATGCTCGCCGGCCGTTATCCGTCCGACGCGTTCGCGGAGCTGCGCCCGCGCGTGGTGTGGGACCGGGTCACGGGCGAGATCACCGGCCGCCCGGGGGCGCAGCGCCTCGCCGTCACCTCCGGGGGCACGATCCCCGACCGGGGCCTGTTCGGGGTGTTCCTCGCGGGCGCCGACCCCAAGAAGGGCGGCGGACGGGTCGGCGAACTCGACGAGGAGATGGTCTACGAGTCCCGGATCGGCGACGTCTTCACGCTCGGCACCACCTCCTGGCGCATCGAGGACATCACGCGCGACCGTGTGCTGGTCTCTCCGGCCCCGGGCGTGCCGGGGCGGCTCCCGTTCTGGAAGGGGGACCAGCTGGGCCGCCCGCTGGAGCTGGGCCGCGCGGTGGGCGCGTTCCTGCGGGAGGTCGGCTCACTGTCTCCGCAGGAGGCGCGCCTGCGGCTCCTCGCCGCCGGGCTGGACGCCTGGGCCGCCGACAACGTGCTGTCCTACCTCGACGAACAGCGCCAGGCCTGCGGCCACGTCCCGGACGACCGCACGATCGTCGTGGAGCGTTTCCGTGACGAGCTCGGCGACTGGCGGGTCGTGGTGCACTCCCCGTTCGGGGCCCAGGTGCACGCCCCGTGGGCGCTCGCGCTCGGTGCCCGCCTCTCCGAGCGGTACGGCATGGACGCCCAGGTGATGCACGCCGACGACGGCATCGTGCTGCGCCTGCCGGACGCCGACCTGATGGGTCTGGACCTGCTCGACCAGGAGCCGGTGCGGACGGGCACCGAGTACGACGCGGACCGGGCGCCGCTGGATGCGGCGGACGTCGTCTTCGACAGGGGGGAGGTCGACCAGGTCGTCACCGACCAGGTGGGCGGCTCGGCGCTGTTCGCGTCCCGCTTCCGCGAGTGCGCCGCCCGTGCGCTGCTGCTTCCGCGCCGCAACCCCGGCAAGCGCACCCCGCTGTGGCAGCAGCGGCAGCGTGCCTCCCAGCTGCTCCAGGTGGCGGGCGAGTTCGGCTCGTTCCCGATCGTCCTGGAGGCCGTCCGCGAATGTCTCCAGGACGTCTTCGACGTTCCCGGGCTGGCCGAGCTGATGGGCGATCTGGAGTCCCGCAAGGTGCGGCTCGTCGAGGTCACCACCCCCGAGCCGTCCCCCTTCGCCCGCTCGCTCCTGTTCGGATACGTCGCCCAGTTCCTGTACGAGGGCGACTCCCCGCTCGCCGAGCGCCGTGCGGCGGCCCTGTCGCTGGACTCGCGGCTGCTGGCCGAGCTGCTCGGCCAAGCGGAGCTGCGCGAGCTGCTCGACGCCGAGGTGCTGGCCGAGCTGGAGCGCGAACTGCAGTGGCTCACCGAGGACCGGCGGGTCAAGGACGTGGAGGGCGTGGCCGACCTGCTGCGCGTACTCGGACCACTCACCGGGGCCGAGCTGGCGGAGCGGGGTGCCGAGCCGGGGTGGGCGGAGGAGCTGGCCTCGGCCCGCCGCGCGATCCGGGTCCGCGTCGCCGGCACCGAGCACTGGGCGGCGGTCGAGGACGCCGGGCGCCTGCGCGACGCGCTGGGCACGGCGCTGCCGGTCGGCGTGCCGGAGGCGTTCACCGAGCCGGTCAAGGACCCGCTGGGCAACCTCCTCGCACGGTACGCCCGGACCCACGGCCCGTTCACGTCGGCCGCCGCCGCGGCCCGCTTCGGGCTGGGCGTGGCGGTCACCGAAGGCGCCCTGCAGCGGCTCTCGGCAGCGGGCAGGATCGTCCAGGGCGAGTTCCACCCGGCCGGGATCGGCCAGGAGTGGTGCGACGCGACCGTGCTGCGCAGGCTGCGCCGCCGTTCCCTGGCCGCCCTGCGGCATGAGCTGGAACCGGTGCCGCCGACCGCGCTCGCCCAGTTCCTCCCCCAGTGGCAGCACATCGGCAGGGGACACACGCTGCGCGGCGTCGACGGGCTGGTGCGCGCCGTCGAGCAGTTGCAGGGTGCGTCCGTGCCCGCGTCCTCCCTGGAGAAGCTGGTCCTGCCTTCCCGGGTCGCGCACTACTCCCCCGCGATGCTGGACGAACTCACGGCCGCCGGAGAGGTGGTGTGGGCCGGTGCCGGTTCCCTCCCGGGAAAGGACGGCTGGGTCTCCCTGTACCTCGCGGACGCGGCCCCGCTGCTCCTGCCGCCCGCACAGCCCCTGGAGACGACCGCCCTGCACCAGTCGGTGCTGGACGCCCTCGCCGGCGGCTACGGCCTGTTCTTCCGCCAGATCGCCGACCAGGTCCGCGCCACCACCCACCCCGAGGCCACCGAGCCCCAGCTGGCCGACGCCCTCTGGGACCTGGTCTGGTCCGGCCGGCTGACCAACGACACCCTCGCCCCCATGCGCTCCCTGCTGGGCTCGGGCCGTACCGCGGGCTCGACCGCCCACCGCGCGAAGCGCCCGGTGCCACGCGGCCGCTACGGCTCGCTCACGGCAGCCGCCCGCGGTATCTCCCGCACCGGCCCCCCGACCGTCGCCGGACGCTGGTCGCTGCTCCCGGACCGGGAGGCCGACCCCACGGTCCGTGCCCACGCACTGGCCCGCACCCTGCTCGACCGGCACGGCGTGGTGACTCGGGGCGCCGTCTCGGCGGAGGGCGTCGAGGGAGGTTTCTCCGCGGTCTACCGCGTCCTGTCCGCCTTCGAGGAGACCGGGCAGGCCCGGCGCGGTTATGTGGTCGAAGGGCTGGGGGCCGCCCAGTTCGCCATGGACGGCGCGGTGGACCGCCTCCGCGCGGCGGCCAACGCCCGCGAGCGGGGGGAGGCCCTCCCCGGCCCGGACCCGGACGGGAGCGGCTCCGGTCTCCTCGACGGCGACTCCGCCCCCTTCGCCCTCCATGGCTTGACCCCGCCCGCCGACGGCTCCCGCGACCTCGCTCCCGGTCCCCGGCAGTACGGGGGGCGTCCCTCGTACGACCCCTTCGCGGGCCGCCGCACCGGCCCGGACCTCGCCCTGCGGGCCGTCGTCCTGGCTGCCGCCGATCCCGCGAACGCGTACGGTGCCGCGCTGAGCTGGCCCGAGCCCCCGACGGGCGCCGGGCACAAGCCCGGCCGCAAGGCGGGCTCGCTGGTGGTGCTCGTCGACGGTGAGTTGACGCTCTACGTGGAGCGCGGCGGCAAGACGGTACTGGCCTGGCCCGCGGACCCGGACGGGGAGCCCGCCGACGACCCCCGCCTCCCGGCCGCGGCAGAAGCACTCGCGGCGGCCGCGCGCGGGGGCTCCCTCGGCACGGTCACGGTGGAGCGCCTCAACGGCGCTTTCGCCCTGACGTCCCCGCTCGGGGCGCTTCTGGAGGCCGCGGGCTTCGTCGCGACCCCCCGAGGCCTGCGCCTGCGCCCCTGACCAGCGGCCCCCCGCCCGCCGCGCGAGGCGTGCGACCCTTGCCCCATGCCCGAAGGAGACACCGTCTGGCAGGCCGCGCGGCAGCTGCACGGCGCCCTCGCCGGCACGGTGCTGACCCGCAGCGACCTGAGGGTGCCCAGGTTCGCCACGGCCGACCTCACCGGCCGCGCCGTCCTGAACGTCACCCCGCGCGGCAAACACCTGCTCACCCGTGTCGAGGGCGGTCTGACCCTGCACTCGCACCTGCGGATGGACGGCTCCTGGCGGGTGTACGCGCACGGGCAGCGCTGGAGCGGCGGCCCCGCCCACCAGATCCGCGCGATCCTGGGCAACGCCGACCGCACCGCCGTCGGCTACCGTCTGCCCGTCCTCGAACTCCTGCGCACCACCGACGAGAACCGCGTGGTCGGCCACCTCGGCCCCGACCTCCTGGGCCCGGACTGGGACCCCGGCCTGGCGCTGGCGAACCTTCTCCAGGACCCGGCCCGTCCGCTCGGCGAAGCCCTGCTGGACCAGCGCAACCTCGCCGGGGTCGGCAACGTGTACAAGAGCGAGCTCTGTTTCCTGCTCGGTGTCACGCCCTGGCTCCCCGTCGGCGAACTGTCCGGCGAACGCGCCGCGAAGCTGCCCGAGCTCGCCAGGAAGCTGCTGGTGCACAACCGCGACCGCCCGATCCGCAACACCACCGGCCGCCGCGGCCGGGACCTGTTCGTCTACGGCCGCGCGGACCGCCCCTGTCTGCGCTGCCGGACCCCGGTCCGCCGGGCCGACCAGGGCGACGGTTCCCGCGAGCGCCCCACCTACTGGTGCCCCGCCTGCCAGCCGGGCCCGGCCCCCGGAGCGGCCTTCACCACCGGCCGGTCTCCCCGTCCGGACGGGGGCGCGGCGACGCCGTGGTGACCGTGGATGTGGTGTCGGCCGGTGTGCCTGTCCCGGGTGCGGCCGCGCCCTGGTGCCAAGCCCGACGCCAGCGCCCGGCCGCCAGGGCTCCTTCCGCCCGCGCCTTCGGCATGCAGTGCACCGGAAGCACGCTCAGCCCCCATCCCCCGACCGCGACCGCCGCCTCCAGCGCTCCCGCGTCGGGCACGAGCAACAGCCGCGCCACGGCCCACCACCACAGCATCCCGAGCCCCAGCGCCGCACCCCGGCGGACTGCCCGCACCCTCATGGCCCCCACCTCCGGCACCTCCAGCCGGACGCTATAGGGGCACTCATCCGGGCAGCCAGGGCGCACCGCCGGCACACGGGCGCACCACGCCCCGCGCCTGCCGCCGCGCCGATGCCGCCCCAGGCCGCGTACGCCACGTGTGCCCCGTGGGCCGCACACCCACCCCGCCGCTCAGCACAGAGCCCGGGGCCACGTCACCCGTTCTCGGCCTGGAACATCCAGTGCTGCTTCTCGAGATCCGCCGTCGCCGAGATGAGGATGTCCTGGCTCACCGGGTCCGGCTCGGCGGTCGCACCGACCCGCTCGCGCATCCGCTCGATCACCGCGCCCAGTGCGTCCACCATGGCGCCCACCGCGGCCGTGTCGTCGACCCAGCCCTCGGGCGTCACCCCGATGCCGCTGCCGACGGCCACCGTCGCGGCGCGCCCGTCGGGTGAGACGCCCAGCGCCGCGGCACGCTCCGCCACGGTGTCGGAGTGCGTCCGCGCGAGGGTCACCACCTCGTCGAGCTGCAGGTGCACGGAACGGAAACGCTGCCCGACGACGTTCCAGTGGATCTGCTTCGCCACCAGAGCGAGGTCCACCAAGTCGACGAGGGCCCCCTGGAGCGCCTCGGACACGGTTTTCAGGTTCTCGTCGGACAACGGGCTCTTCACGACGTACATCCGCGCCTCCAAGGCTGGTCACCGCGTGTGGATTTCTCCCTCATTCCCTCAACCATCGCCGCCACGCACCGGACCGGCAAACGCACGCACCGGGAAGCCGTGGGCAAGCGAAAACCCCGGCGGCGCCCCTCCGGATCTTCCGGAAGGACCCCGGCCGGGGCCTCTCACACCTTCACACCGCTCAGGCGGCGACGACGTCGACCGCCTCGGCGGGCGCCTTGATGGTCACCCGTTCCGGTGGCACGCCGGTCACCGAGACGGAACCCAGCATCGGACGGACCGACGCGGGCACGGGCTCGTTGGGGGTCGCCGCAGCCGACCGGGCCAGCTCGGCGAGGGCGAGCTCGTCGCTCACTTCCCGCATGAGCTCGGACATCCGTACGTCCAGCGCGTCGCAGATCGCGGAGAGCAGCTCGGAGGAAGCCTCCTTCTGCCCCCGCTCCACCTCGGAGAGATAGCCGAGTGAGACTCGGGCGGACGAGGAGACTTCGCGCAGAGTACGGCCCTGGCGCTGGCGCTGCCGACGCAGCACGTCACCCAGCAGGCGACGGAGCAGAATCATCGGTGGCTCCCTCCTCGGGCCGTGTATCCGGATCCTTCTCGCCCCACCGTACCGCCTTGCGCTGCGGCCGTGCGGGGAGCGATGTCGTGTTCTCTCTGGGCTGCAAACATCAAAACCCCCCGTTCCGTTCCGTATCCTGTGCCCGCTCATTCCCGGTCTGTTGGCCCGCAAGCTCCCCGAGAAGCAGTGCGAGTACGCTCCGTACACTCTCCATACGAATTTCCGCCCGGTCGCCGTTCAATCGCAGATGCTCCACTTTTCCGCCACCGGCAAAGACGGAATCCGTCACCGACGGCCCGCACACCGCCACATAGACCGTCCCGACGGGTTGCCCGTCCTGGGGGTCCGGGCCGGCGACACCTGTGGTCGCGATGCCCCAGTCGGTGCCCAGCGCCTTGCGGACGCCGACCGCCATCTCGGCCGCCACCTGCGGATCCACCGCTCCGCGCTGCGCCAGCAGGGTGGCGTCGACGCCGAGCAGTCCGTGCTTCAGCTCGGTGGCGTAAGCCGTCACCGAGCCGCGGAAGACCTTCGACGCTCCGGGCACGGAGGTGATCTCCGCCGCGACCAGACCGCCGGTGAGCGACTCGGCGACGGCCAGCGTCTCACCCTTGACGGTGAGTAGTCGCACTGCTTCGGCAGCCGGGGAACTCAAGCTTCCGGCTCTTTCAACGCCGCTTCGCGCTCGATGATTCCCTTCCTGCGCAGCACCATGGCCTGCCTCACATAGTCGAGTCCGGTCACGACGGTGAGCACGACGGCCGCCGCCATCACCCAGAACCGCAGGGTGGCCAACCACCCGGTCAGCGCCAGCACGTACATGCCGACGGCCACGCCCTGGGTGAGGGTCTTGAGCTTGCCCCCGCGACTTGCCGGGATCACGCCGTGGCGAATGACCAGAAAACGCAGCAGGGTGACGCCGAGTTCCCGGCCGAGGATGACTCCGGTGACCCACCAGGGGAGGTCACCCAGCGCGGAGAGGCAGATCAGCGCCGCTCCCATGATCGCCTTGTCGGCGATGGGGTCGGCGATCTTGCCGAAGTCGGTGACGAGGTCGTAGGTGCGTGCCAGATGACCGTCGAACAGGTCGGTGATCATGGCGACGGCGAAGGCCGCCCACGCGAACGCGCGCCAGGCCGGGTCGTATCCGCCGTCGGCGAGCATGAGGGCGACGAAGGCCGGTACGAGCACCAGCCGGAGCATGGTGAGCAGGTTGGCGACGTTCCAGACGCTGGCCTGGTTCACGGCCGCCGCCGTGATCTTCCCGCCCCGCGCCGACTGCCCGTCACGGTCACGGTCGTCGTTGCCCTGGCCATTGCCGTTCCCGCCTGGGACGCGGTCGGTCATGCCGCCGGAAACCGAGGACCGGGAGGCGTCACCGCCCGCGGTCCCACCGGCCCTCGGGCGGCCCGCCGGCCCCGCCGACGCCCTCCTCGCGCCGGAGGGGCCTCCCGCCGCGGATGCCGGGACACCCGTCATCTGCCAGCCTCCTGACTCAACGCGGGCGAACCCTGGAAGAGCGGCTCGGCCACCAGGTCGACACCTTCCGTGCCGACGACCTTCGCCTCGACCATACGGCCCGGACGCAGACCGGTGCCGTTCGTGAGCAGCACCTGACCGTCCGTCTCGGGGGCCTGGTGCGCCGCACGCCCGTACACGCCCTCCTCGTCGTCGACGGACTCCACCAGCACGTGCACGGTCTCGCCGACCCGCTCCTCGGCACGCTGCGAGACGAGTTCCTCGGCCATCCGGGAGACATGCGCCAGCCGCTCGGCGACGATGTCCTCGTCCAGCTTGTGCTCGTACGTCGCCGCTTCGGTGCCCTCCTCGTCGGAGTAGCCGAAGACACCGATGGCGTCCAGCCGGGCGTGGTTCAGGAACCGCTCGAGTTCGGCGAGGTCGGCCTCGGTCTCGCCGGGGAAGCCGACGATGAAGTTGGAGCGCACACCGGCCTGCGGTGCCTTGCTCCGGATGGTGTCGAGGAGCTCCAGGAAGCGGTCGGTGTCGCCGAAGCGGCGCATCGCCCGCAGCACGTCGGGCGCGGAGTGCTGGAAGGACAGGTCGAAGTAGGGGACGACTCCGGGCGTGGAGGTCAGTACGTCGATCAGGCCGGGGCGCATCTCGGCGGGCTGGAGGTAGCTGACGCGGACCCTCTCGATGCCGTCGACCTCGGCGAGTTCGGGCAGCAGGGACTCCAGGAGGCGGATGTCGCCGAGGTCCTTGCCGTAGGAGGTGTTGTTCTCGGAGACCAGCATGATCTCCTTCACGCCCTGCTCGGCCAGCCACCGCGTCTCGTTCAGCACATCGCTCGGGCGGCGCGAGATGAAGGAACCGCGGAAGGACGGGATGGCGCAGAAGGAGCAGCGCCGGTCGCAGCCGGAGGCGAGCTTCACCGAGGCGACCGGGGTGCCGTCCAGTCGGCGCCGCAGGGGCGCGCGGGGTCCGGAGGCCGGGGCGACGCCGTCGGGGAGGTCCACCGGGCCGTGCCCCGGAAGGGCGACGGACGGGGCGGACTCCTGGCGCTCGGCGGGGCTGATCGGCAGCAGCTTGCGTCGGTCGCGGGGGGTGTGGGAGGCGTGGATGCCGCCGTTCAGGATGGTCTGGAGGCGGTCCGAGATGTCGGTGTAGTCGTCGAAGCCGAGCACGCCGTCGGCCTCGGGGAGCGCCTCGGCCAGTTCCTTGCCGTACCGCTCGGCCATGCAGCCCACCGCCACCACGGCCTGCGTTCTTCCGTGGCCCTTGAGGTCGTTGGCCTCCAGGAGGGCGTCGACGGAGTCCTTCTTGGCGGCTTCGACGAAGCCGCAGGTGTTCACGACGGCGACGTCCGCTTCCCCGGCGTCCTCCACGAGCTGCCAGCCGTCCGCCTCCAAACGGCCTGCGAGCTCCTCCGAGTCCACCTCGTTACGGGCGCAGCCAAGGGTGACGAGTGCGACGGTGCGGCGTTCAGGCATGGGCTCAAGACTACTTCGTCCCGCTGACCCCCCATGTCGACGGGGTTGACCGACGGGGCTGGCCGATCCCGGCCGGCCCCGTCGGCGAAGCGTCGTCCGCCTCCGGCTACCCGGCCTGCGGGTCGCCCTTCGTGTACGTGAGGCGCTCCACGGCCCCCGGCTGCCAGTCGTCCTCGATCTTCTTGCCGTTGACGAAGAGGTCGATCGCGCCGGCGTCACCGAGTACCAGGTTGATCTTCGTGCTGTCCTGGAAGGTCTTGGAGTCGCCCTGTTTGAGCAGCCCGTCGAAGAGCAGCCGGCCGCTGTGGTCCTTGGCGGAGATCCAGCTGCGCCCGTCGGGGGCGCTCACCATGACGGTCACCTTGTCCTGCGGCGCGGCCGCGATGGCGCTGTCCGAGGGTTCCGGCTCGGGGTCTGCGGGCTTCTTGGACTCGGGGGTGGGCGATGCGGACGTGCTGGGGGTGGCGCTGTCGGCGACGTTCTTCTTGCCGCCTTCGTCGCCGCCCTTGACCAGGGTGAACCCGACGAAGCCGACCACGACGACGATCGCGGCGACCATGGCCGCGGTCCAGTTGGGTCCGCGCCGCTCCGGGCGGATGCGTTCCGCCTCGAACAGGGGGGCGGCCGGGGTGGGAGCCGGGCGGCCTCCGTGCTCGGCCTCGTACTGGGCGATCAGCGGGGCAGGGTCGAGCTGCACGGCCCTGGCCAGGCTCCGGATGTGCCCGCGCGCGTAGACGTCACCGCCGCAGGGCTCGAAGTCGTCCGCCTCGATGGCACGCACGATGGTGATACGGACCCGGGTGGCGGTGGTGACGTCGTCGACGGTGAGGCCGGCGGCGATGCGCGCCTGCTGCAGCGCACGGCCGACGGAGGGGCGGGCTTCCTCGGATACGTCTTCGAACGGACGCTCGTCTTCAGGAGAGTTGCCGATGGACACGGGGGCGCCTTTCGAGCGTGTAGCCACCTGTGCTGGAGGTTCAGTCTAGGGGGACGACAAAAGGATGGGGCAACCGGGCGGTAGGACTTTGTAGGCCATCGGAATGGCCCGAGACACCGATGGCGAACCTGCGGTTTGGCACTTCCCTCACGTTGACGTACGCCGAAGGGAAACGGTTGCGCGGTGAGCCCTTACGGGTGGGTCACGATCCGCCGTCCGGCTGCGGCGGAGCAACGGCCGCGTCCCTCCTACCCTTCAGACTCCCCCCGGATCAGCGCGAGCACGCCATCCAGCTCATCGGCCTTCACAAGAACGTCACGCGCCTTCGAACCCTCGCTCGGTCCGACGATGTTCCGGGACTCCATGAGGTCCATGAGCCGACCGGCCTTCGCGAAGCCCACGCGCAGCTTGCGCTGGAGCATGGAGGTCGACCCGAACTGGGTGGAGACGACCAGTTCGGCCGCCTGGCACAGCAGGTCGAGGTCGTCGCCGATGTCCTCGTCGATCTCCTTCTTCTGCTTGGCCCCGACGACGACGTCCTCACGGAAGACGGGCGCCATCTGGTCCTTGCAGTGCTGGACGACGGCCGAGACCTCCTCCTCGGTCACGAACGCGCCCTGCATGCGCGTGGGTTTGTTCGCGCCCATCGGCAGGAACAGCCCGTCGCCCTTGCCGATCAGCTTCTCGGCGCCGGGCTGGTCGAGGATGACCCGCGAGTCGGCCAGCGAGGAGGTGGCGAAGGCCAGCCGGGAGGGCACGTTCGCCTTGATCAGGCCGGTGACGACATCGACCGACGGCCGCTGTGTGGCGAGCACCAGGTGGATGCCGGCCGCCCGCGCGAGCTGCGTGATCCGCACGATGGCGTCCTCGACGTCGCGCGGGGCGACCATCATCAGGTCGGCCAGTTCGTCGACGATCACCAGCAGGTAGGGGTACGGCTGGAGCTCCCGCTCGCTGCCCTCGGGCGGTTTGGCCTTGCCCTCGCGCACCGCGCGGTTGAAGTCGTCGATGTGCCGGTAGCCGTAGGCGGCGAGGTCGTCGTAACGCAGATCCATCTCACGTACGACCCACTGGAGGGCCTCGGCGGCCCGCTTGGGGTTGGTGATGATCGGTGTGATCAGGTGCGGGATGCCCTCGTAGGCGGTGAGTTCCACGCGCTTGGGGTCGACCAGGATCATCCGGACGTCCTCCGGGGTCGCCCGCATCATGACCGAGGTGATCAGGCAGTTGATGCAGGACGACTTGCCGGAGCCGGTGGCACCGGCGACCAGCATGTGCGGCATCTTCGCCAGCGAGTCCATCACGTAGCCGCCCTCGACGTCCTTGCCGAAGGCGACCAGCATCGGGTCGTCGTCCTCGGCGGACTCCGCGAGGCGCAGCACGTCACCGAGGTTGACCATCTCCCGGTCGGTGTTGGGGATCTCGATGCCGACGGCGGACTTGCCGGGAATGGGGCTGATGATGCGCACGTCGGGGCTGGCGACGGCGTACGCGATGTTCTTCGTCAGCGCGGTCACCCGTTCGACCTTGACGGCCGGTCCGAGCTCCACCACATAGCGGGTGACCGTCGGACCGCGGGTGAAGCCGGTGACGGCGGCGTCCACCTTGAACTCGGTGAAGACCTTCCGCAGGGCTTCGACTATGGCGTCGTTGGCCGCGCTGCGCGCCTTGCCCGGACCGCCGCGGGTGAGCAGGTCGAGCGAGGGCAGCGAGTAGGTGATGTCACCGGAGAGCCGGAGCTGCTCCGCGCGGGCGGGCAGGTCTCGTGGTTCGGCGGGCGGCGCCTTCGTCATGTCCAGGATGCCCGCCTCGGGCCTCTCCTGCTTCGGCTCGCCCTCCCTCGGCTTCTCCTGCCGGGGACGTGCGGACGGGACCGGTGTCGGCGTGGTCGGCTCGCGGTCCCCCACGCGTACGCCCTGGGTGAGGTCGGCGACGATCGGCGAGGGCGGCATCCCGTGCAGCACGGCACCGTCGAGCGCGGCGGCGGCAGCGGCGGCCACGTCCACGGCGTCCATCGGCCGGTTCGTGTCGGGCTGCGGCACCGCGGACCGGCGCGGGCGGGAGCGTCGCCGGGAGAGCGCTTCCTGCTCCGCGATGTCGGGGATGTCGGGGTCGTACTCCTGGGGCGCCCGTCCGCGGCCGCGGCGGCTCGCGGGCAACGCCTCGCGCCACTGCTCCTCGTAGCGCTCGTCGTCATCGCCGTACTCGCCGTACTCCTCCGGCGTCCGGTCGTGGACGAGCCCCAGCTTGGTACCGAGCAGCCGCAGCCGCTGCGGGACGGCGTTGACCGGGGTGGCCGTGACGACCAGCAGACCGAAGACGGTGAGCAGCACCAGCAGGGGCACGGCGAGCACATCGGTCACGGTGTACGACAGTGGCGTGGACACGCCCCAGCCGATGAGTCCGCCGGCGTCCCGTATCGCGTGCATGCCGTCGCTGCGGGCGGGCGAGCCGCAGGCGATGTGGATCTGGCCGAGCACCCCGATGAGGAGGGCCGACAGACCGATGACGATGCGGCCGTTGGCCTCCGGCTTCTCCGGGTGCCGGATGAAGCGCACGGCGACGCCCCCGACCAGGATCGGCACCAGCAGGTCGAGCCGGCCGAAGGCACCGGTGACCAGGATCTCCACGAGGTCGCCCACGGGCCCCTCGAGGTCGGCCCAGGTGCCCGCGGCGACGACGAGTCCGATGCCGAGCAGCAGCAGCGCGAGGCCGTCCTTGCGGTGGGCGGGGTCGAGGTTCCTGGCGCCCTGCCCCATGCCGCGGAAGACCGCCCCGACGGCGTGCGCCAGGCCGAGCCACAGGGCGCGCACCAGGCGGTAGACGCCGCCCGTCGGGCTGGGAGCCGGCTTGGGCACGGGTTTCCTCGCCGCGGCCTTCTTGGCCGCAGTGGCTTTCCTCGCCGTGGCCTTCTTCGCGGGAGGCTTCTTGGCAGCGGCCTTCTTCGCCGGAGCCTTCGCGGAAGCAGCCGCCTTCTTCGCGGGTGGCTTCTTGGCGGCGGAGGGACGTGAGGCCATGGGGGTGAGGTTACCGGTGGAGGCGCCTGTGGACACGCGTGCCAGATGCTTCACCCGTTCGTGTCGCTTCGACGGGGGCGCCGAACTGACGCCACCTCATCCCGGGACCGTGCCGGGTGAGCGGCAAGAGCCGTACCCTGCGGGTCAGTTCTGCGACGGCATCGGCGACGCGGGGCCCGTACCCGGCTCCAGCGCGTCCAACGCGCGCCGCAACCCCGTGAGCTTGCGCTCCAGGTGGGCCGCCGTGGCCACCGCGGCCGCGTCGGTCGATTCGTCGTTGAGCTGCTTGGTCAGGGCCTCGGCCTGTTCCTCGACAGCCGCAAGCCGCGCGGAGAGCTCGGCGAGCAGGCCGACGGGCTCCTTCTGCTCCCCGGCCTCCTTCTCGTCGCCCTCCAACTGGAGCCGCAGCAGCCCCGCCTGCTCCCTCAGCTGACAGTTCTTCATGTACAGGTCGACGAACACCGAGACCTTCGCGCGCAGCACCCACGGGTCGAACGGCTTGGAGATGTAGTCGACCGCACCTGCCGCGTAGCCGCGGAAGGTGTGGTGCGGGCCGTGGTTGATCGCGGTGAGGAAGATGATCGGGATGTCCCGGGTCCGCTCCCGCCGCTTGATGTGGGCCGCGGTCTCGAAGCCGTCCATGCCCGGCATCTGGACATCCAGCAGGATGACCGCGAAATCATCCGTGAGCAGCGCCTTGAGCGCTTCCTCCCCGGACGATGCCCGTACCAGCGTCTGATCGAGCGCCGAGAGGATCGCCTCCAGCGCCAGCAGATTCTCCGGCCGGTCATCGACCAGGAGGATCTTGGCCTTCTGCACCATGGCCCGCCCTCCTCGCCCCGGCTTGGGGCCTCCCCTGTCCGCAGGACCTGGATGGGCACCGGCGGGTGCCGCCCCAGGGGACGGCTCCCTTGCGCCGCCCGTCCTCGTGCCGGTCATCGTAGCCGCACCCCGCCTGTCGCCACACCCTGTCACCGTGATGTCACTGTGCACGTGGTGGAAACGCGGCAGGAGACCAGAAGGTTCCCCGGATCACGTGCTTCTACACAACTTCGCACACACCACGACAACGATTCTCCGTGCGCGGCGAAGTCTCCCACCACCATCGCACGCCGAGAGGGCGCCGCCCACGCGCCCCCTCTCCCGTGGTGCCGCCCTCAGGCCCTCACACCCCCTCAGATCCCCCCAGACCCCCTCAGCCCCCTCAGTCCCCTCATCCATTCCTGCATCACCAACAGCAGGTGATCGGGGTCGACGGGCTTCGTCACGTAGTCGGAGGCTCCCGACTCGATCGCCTTCTCACGGTCGCCCTTCATCGCCTTCGCGGTGAGCGCGATGATGGGGAGCCCCGCGAACTGCGGCATCCGACGAATCGCCGTCGTCGTCGCATAACCGTCCATCTCGGGCATCATGATGTCCATCAGGACGACCGCCACGTCGTCGTGCTGCTCCAGCACCTCGATGCCCTCGCGGCCGTTCTCCGCGTACAGCACGGAGAGGCCGTGCTGCTCCAGGACGCTGGTCAGCGCGAACACGTTACGGATGTCGTCGTCGACGATGAGCACCTTCTGTCCGCCGAACCGGATACCGCGGTGCGACCGGGCCACCGGTTCCTGCTCCTGCTCCGTGCCGGACCCCTGTTCGGGAGCCTGCGGTGCGGGCCCCCGCTCCAGCTGGGGCAGTGGCCTGCGGCGCCGCCGGAACAGCGAGGCCGGACCGTTCTGGATCTCCCGGTACGACGTCACCTCGGCCGGTGTCACGACCGCGGGGCCGGCGGACGCCGCCGACTCCGCCGGACCGCCGCTCTCCAACGACGGCATGGACTGCTGGTAACCGTGCGGGGGCAACTCGCTCGGATACAGCGGGAGATACAGCGTGAACGTCGAACCGCGGCCCGGCTCGCTCTGCGCGTGGATCTCACCGCCGAGCAGCTGCGCGATCTCCCTCGAGATGGACAGCCCGAGCCCCGTGCCGCCGTACTTGCGGCTGGTCGTGCCGTCCGCCTGTTTGAACGCCTCGAAGATCACCCGCATCTTGCTGCCGGCGATCCCGATACCCGTGTCGGACACCGAGAACGCGATCAGGTCGGCGTCCGGGTCGGTCAGCGAACCGGCCTCCAGCAACTGCTCCCGGATGGCCTGCGGAACGTCGTCCCGAGCCGGCCGGATGACCAGCTCGACCGACCCGGAGTCGGTGAACTTCACCGCGTTCGACAGCAGGTTGCGCAGCACCTGGAGCAGCCGCTGCTCGTCGGTGTGCAGCGTGGCCGGCAGCTCCGGGGAGACCCTGACCGACAGGTCCAGGCCCTTCTCCGCGGTCAGCGGCCGGAAGGTGGCCTCCACGTAGTCCACGAGCTGGACGAGCGCGATACGCGTCGGGGAGACGTCCATCTTGCCCGCCTCGACCTTCGACAGGTCGAGGATGTCGTTGATCAGCTGCAGCAGGTCGGAGCCCGCACCGTGGATGGTCTCGGCGAACTCGACCTGCTTCGGGGAGAGGTTCCCCTCGGCGTTGTCGGCGAGCAGCTTGGCCAGGATCAGCAAGGAGTTGAGCGGCGTCCGCAGCTCGTGCGACATGTTGGCCAGGAACTCGCTCTTGTAGCGCATGGAGACCGCGAGTTGCTCGGCGCGCTCCTCCAGGACCTGCCGTGCCTCCTCGATCTCGGTGTTCTTCACCTCGATGTCGCGGTTCTGCCGCGCCAGCAGCTCGGCCTTCTCCTCCAGTTCGGCGTTGGACGCCTGCAGCGCTTTCTGCCGCTGCTCCAACTCGACCGAACGTTCACGGAGTTGCTCGGTCAGCTCCTGTGACTGAGCCAGCAGCAGCTCCGTCTTGGTGTTCACCGAGATGGTGTTGACGCTCGTCGCGATCATCTCGGCGATCTGGTTCAGGAAGTCCTTCTGGATGTGCGTGAACGGAGTGAAGGAGGCCAGTTCGATGACGCCCAGCACGGTCCCCTCGAACAGCACCGGAAGCACGATCACCTGGGCCGGCGGTGCCTCCCCGAGCCCCGAGGAGATCTTCAGGTAGCCAGTGGGCGCGTTCTCCACCAGAATCGTGCGCTTCTCCATGGCGGCCGTCCCGATGAGCCCCTCACCGGGCCGGAACGACGTCGGCATGGAGCCCGGCGAGTAGCCGTACGAACCGAGCATGCGCAGCTCGTACTGGTCGTTCTCGGCGACGCTCGCGTCCTCCCCGTCGACCAGCGGCATCGAGAGGAAGAACGCGCCGTGCTGCGCGGAGACCACGGGCGTCAGCTCGCTCATGATCAGCGAGGCCACGTCCTCCAGGTCCCGGCGGCCCTGCATCAGCGCGGAGATGCGGGCCAGATTGCCCTTCAGCCAGTCCTGCTCCTTGTTGGCGATCGTGGTGTCGCGCAGGTTGGCGATCATCTTGTTGATGTAGTCCTGGAGTTCCTGGATCTCCCCGGACGCGTCCACGTCGATCTTCAGGTTCAGGTCGCCGCGGGTCACCGCCGTCGCCACGCGCGCGATGGCCCGCACCTGCCGGGTCAGGTTCCCGGCCATCTCGTTCACGGATTCGGTCAGGTCCCGCCAGGTCCCGTCGACGTCCCGCACGCGTGCCTGACCGCCGAGCTGGCCCTCGGTGCCCACCTCCCGGGCCACCCGCGTGACCTCCTCGGCGAAGCTCGACAGCTGGTCCACCATCGTGTTGATGGTGGTCTTCAGCTCCAGGATCTCGCCCCGCGCGTCGATGTCGATCTTCTTCGTCAGGTCGCCCTTGGCGATGGCCGTGGTCACCATGGCGATGTTGCGCACCTGACCGGTCAGATTGGACGCCATCCGGTTCACGGACTCGGTGAGGTCCTTCCACGTACCGGCCACACCCGGCACGTGCGCCTGACCGCCGAGGATGCCGTCCGTACCCACCTCGCGGGCCACCTTGGTGACCTGCTCGGCGAACGAACTCAGCGTCCGCACCATGATGTTGATGGTGTCGGCGAGCTGCGCCAGCTCACCGCGCGCCTCGATGGTGACCTGCCGCGTCAGGTCACCGTTGGCGACCGCGGCGGAGACCTCGGAGATGTTCCGCACCTGGGTGGTGAGGTTCTTGGCCATCAGGTTGACGTTGTCGCTCAGGTCCTTCCAGATGCCCGTGACCCCGGGTACGTGGGCCTGGCCGCCGAGGATGCCCTCGGTGCCCACCTCACGCGCCACCCTGGTCACCTGCTCGGCGAACGACGACAGCTGGTCCACCATCGTGTTGACGGTGGTGACGAGCGCGAGGATCTCGCCCTTGGCATCGACGGTGATCTTCTTCGACAGATCGCCCTGGGCCACCGCCGTGGTGACCTCGGCGATGTTGCGCACCTGGAGGGTCAGGTTGTTCGCCATGCCGTTCACCGACTGGGTGAGGTCCTTCCAGGTGCCGGAGACGCCCTGCACCTCGGCCTGACCGCCGAGCTGGCCCTCGGTACCCACCTCCCGGGCCACCCGCGTGACCTCCTCGGCGAAGCTCGACAGCTGGTCCACCATCGTGTTCAGGGTGTTCTTCAGCTCCAGGATCTCGCCGCGCGCGTCCACGGTGATCTTCTGCGACAGGTCACCCCGGGCCACCGCCGTCGCCACCTGGGCGATGTTCCTCACCTGCGCGGTGAGATTGCCGGCCATGCCGTTCACGGAGTCGGTGAGGTCGCGCCACACCCCGGCGACACCGGGCACCTGCGCCTGGCCCCCGAGCCGGCCCTCGGTGCCCACCTCGCGGGCCACGCGTGTGACCTGGTCGGCGAAGCTCGACAACTGGTCCACCATCGTGTTGACGGTGTTCTTCAGCTCCAGGATCTCGCCGCGCGCGTCCACGGTGATCTTCTGCGACAGGTCACCCCGGGCCACCGCCGTGGTGACCTGGGCGATGTTGCGCACCTGACCGGTCAGATTGGACGCCATCGAGTTGACGGAGTCGGTGAGTTCCTTCCAGGTGCCCGACACGCCGTCCACGCGGGCCTGACCGCCCAGGCGGCCCTCCGTGCCCACGTCCCGGGCCATGCGTGTGACCTGGTCGGCGAAGCTCGACAACTGGTCCACCATCGTGTTGACGGTGTTCTTCAGCTGGAGCATCTCACCGGAGACATCGACGGTGACCTTCTGCGACAGGTCACCGTTGGCCACCGCCGTCGTCACCTGGGCGATGTTCCTCACCTGACCGGTGAGGTTGCGGAACGCGGTGTTGACGGAGTCCGTCAGGTCCTTCCAGGTCCCCGCCGCCCCCGGCACCTGCGCCTGCCCGCCCAGCTCACCCTCGACACCGACCTCGCGCGCCACCCGCGTGACCTCGGCGCCGAAGGAGGACAGCTGGTCCACCATCGTGTTGACGGTGTTCTTCAGCTCCAGCATCTCGCCGGCCACGTCCACGGTGACCTTCTGCGACAGGTCACCGTTGGCCACCGCCGTCGTCACGGCGGCGATGTCCCTCACCTGGGTGGTCAGGTTCCGGAACACGGTGTTGACGGAGTCCGTCAGGTCCTTCCAGATACCGGCGGCGCCCGGCACGTTCGCCTGACCGCCCAGCTGCCCCTCGGCCCCGACCTCGTTGGCGACCCGGGTCACCTCGTCCGCGAAGATCCGCAGCGTCTCGGTCATCTGGTTGATCGTCTCGGCCAGCTGAGCGACCTCGCCGCGCGCCGGTACGGTCACCTTCCGTGACAGGTCGCCGTTGGCGACGGCGGTCGTCACCTCCGCGATCCCGCGCACCTGGGCCGTCAGGTTCCCGGCCATGGTGTTCACCGAATCGGTGAGTTCCTTCCACACGCCGTCCACCCCGGGCACCTGCGCCTGTCCGCCCAGCGCCCCCTCGGTGCCCACCTCGCGCGCGACGCGCGTCACCTCGGAGGAGAACGCCGAGAGCTGGTCGACCATCGTGTTGACGGTGTTCTTCAGCTCCAGCATCTCGCCTTCGACATGCACGGTGACCTTGCGTGACAGGTCGCCACGGGCGACCGCCGTCGTCACCAGCGCGATGTCGCGCACCTGCGCCGTCAGCCGCTCCGCCATGGTGTTGACCGAGTCCGTGAGGTCCTTCCACGAACCGGACATGCCGCGCACCCGGGCCTGACCGCCCAGCTTGCCCTCGGTACCGACCTCGCTGGCCACGCGGGTGACCTCGTCGGTGAAGCTCGACAGTTGGTCGACCAGGTTGTTGACGGTACGGCCGACCTTCAGGAACTCTCCGCGCAGCGGCTGACCCGACCCGTCGGTGACCTGCGTCCGCAACTCCATCCGCGGCGACAGATCACCCTCGGCCACCGCCGACAGCACCCGGCTGACCTCGGAAACGGGCCGTGCCAGATCGTCCACCAGCGCGTTCGAGTTGTCGATCGCGGTCGACCAGGAGCCCTCACAGGGCCCCGTCTCCAGGCGCTCGGTGAGCTTCCCCTCACGCCCCACCATGCGCCGCACCCGCGCCAGTTCACCCGTCAGATGAAGATTGCGGTCGGCCACCTCGTTGAAGACCGCGGCGATCTCCGACATCGGGCCGTCACCGGACACCGTGAGCCGCTTGCGGAAGTTGCCGTCCCGCATCGCCACCAGGGCCACCATCAAACGGTTCAGGGCCGCCGAGTCCACCTCGGTGGTCCCGCCCCGCGCCCTGCCCTGCCCACTCAGGGACCGTCCGCCCTTCGCGCGCGTGTTCGTGCCCCGCGTCGCTGCGCCAGACTCCACTGTGTCCCTCCCGCAGGGGTCGACCGTTACTGCTCGTGCTCGGGCACCGCCGCACGGCGTACCCGCGAAAGCTGTTCCTACTGTTTACTCTGCTTACTCGTGCATGTTCCTGTACTGCCGCGATACCTGCCCGGCACGGAAGACACCCCGCCTGTCCGGACCTTCGCAACAACAAGCCTGCCCAGTGTTTCACCCCCACCGAACCAGGCCATAACAGTTCGGCAGCTTCGCACATCGTCCGCACAGCTTCCGAGCGTCGGACGCCTCCGGACGGAAACACCGCAGACCGGCATCCGCTCGGACCGCGAAGGTAAGTAACCTTGCATGCGGCTGTCCAGCCACGCCGGTCCGTCCGGCCCGGGCGATGGCCGGCACGGAGTCGAGCGGGCATCGGAGGGCGGCCGCACACATGACCACCGGACTGATCCCGGGGGACCAGCCCCCGGACCCACGGCCGACGAACGGCCTGCCGCACCAGCGGGACGAACCGGTCGGCCGTGGAACCATGCCCGCAGAGAACCTGTCGAGGAGTTCTGTGATCACCGCGCGCGCGGCCGCCAGCTTCGAGCCCGTCGGGCGCTCGGTCGCGAGTGCCCGCGCCTTCGTCCGCGACACCCTCCAGGGGTGGGGGTTCGCCGACATCATCGACGACGCCGTGGTCCTCACCAGTGAGCTCGTCACCAACGCCGTGGTCCACGCCGGCACCTCCGCCGACCTCCTGTGCCTGCGCAGTGACGACGGCGTACGGATCGAGGTGGCCGACCGGTATCCGGAACGCGAAGTGCCGCTCCAGGGCTCGGCCGCCACCATGGGCAGCCCCGACCGCGAGGGCGGACGCGGCCTCCAGCTCTGCGCGGCCCTGGCCGACCGCTGGGGCGTGGAGTACAGCCCCACCTACAAGACCGTCTGGTTCCAACTCGACATGCCCGAGCGTCCGGTGGGCACCCGCGCGGCCGGTCCGGCACTGCCGTCCGACCTCCTGCCCATCGCCGACACCCGGGTCCGCGTCGCCGTCGTGCAGATCGACCGGATCGGCGCCATCTCCTCCTGGAACGAAGACGCGGAAGAACTCTTCGGATACAGAGCCGACCAGGTCACCGGCAAGCCGCTCACCGATCTCGCGGCCTGGCCGCACACTCCCGGCACCGGCACCGGCATCGCGGAGGCGCTCCAACTCTCCCGCTGGGAAGGCAGCTACGGCATAAGGGACGCCCACGGCCGAGTGACCCCCGTCTACGCCTCCCACCTGCGCGTCCGCGACGCGGACGGTGACCCGTCCACCGTGTGCCTCCTCGTCAGGGACCACGAACGGGCCGTCCTGCAGACCCCATTGCGAGTCACCGCCTCCGACGCCTCCGAGAACCAGAGCACCGACCCCTTCGAGGTGTTCATCGGCTCGCCCGCCCCCGACGACCTCGACAGCCTCCTCCAGCGCACGGTGGAACGCGCCCGCGACATGCTCGACGGCGACTCCGCCTTCCTCCTGCTCGCCACCGACGACGAGACCGAACTCGAGGTACGCGCCTCCACCGGTCTGCCCTCCGCCCGACAGCGCTTCGCCCGCGTCCCGGTGGAGGCCGGCTCCGGCCGCTACGGCTCCGCCCGGATGCCGTCCGTCCACGACGACCTCACCGCCCTGCCCGGCGCGGTCCCCCTCCTCAACGGCACCGGCATGCGCTCGGTCGTCACCGTCCCGCTCAAGGTCGAGGGCCGTCTCACCGGCTCTCTCGGCGTCGCCGCGGAGGGAGCCGGCAGATACTCCAATGAGGAGGCGCTGCGCCTCCAGTTCGCCGCCGACCGCATCGCCCTGGCCGTCGAGTCGGCCCGCCTGGGCGAGCTGGAACGACTGCGCCGCGGCTCACTGAGCTTCCTCGTCGAGGCCTCCGACCTGTTGGCCGGCACCCTGGACCGCGACCAGACCCTGGCGCTCATGGCCCAGATGACCGTCCCCACCCTGGCCACCTGGTGCGCCGTCTACACGATCGCCGACCAGGCCTCCGAGCCGTATCTCTCCTACGTCCTGCACGAGGACGAGGAACTCATCGACGGCATCAAGTCCCTGCTCTCGAAGATGGCCCCGCCCGACCCGGTCCCCACCCCCGGCGCCCGCGTATGGTCGGCGCCCGGCGAGGTGGCCCACCAGGCGGCCCTGCGCACCTCCATGCGCAGCCTCGGCCTGAGCGGCGGCCCGAGCAACCAGGTCACCTCCGGCATCGGCCCCACCCTCACGACGGCCTCCGCGGTGGGCGGCGAGACGGTGGTCCTCCCCCTGGTCGCCCGCAACCGCGTCATCGGCATGCTGACGCTCGGCAAACCGACCGACGAACACTTCCGGCAGGAGATCCTGGAACTCGCCGAGGACCTCTCCCGCAGGGCCGCCCTGGCCCTGGACAACGCCCGTCTCTACTCCGAGCGCACGGCCATCAGCCAGTCCCTCCAGCGCAGCCTCCTGCCGCCGGAACTCCCCGTGATCGACGGCGTCGAGGTCGAGGTCATCTACCGCGCGGCCGGCGAAGGCAATGAGGTCGGCGGCGACTTCTACGACCTGTTCCCGATCAGCGACGGCGCCTACGGCTTCGCCATCGGCGACGTCTGCGGTACGGGCCCGAACGCCGCGGCCGTCACCGGGCTGGCCCGGCACGCGCTCCGGCTGCTGGCCCGCGAGGGCCTCAGCGGCCCGGCGGTCCTCGAGCGCCTGAACTCCGCCATCCTCGACGAGGGCGCCCGCAGCCGCTTCCTCACCCTCCTGTACGGCGAGCTGCGCCCGCAGGAGGACGGCAGCGCGGAGTTGAAGGTGGTGTGCGCGGGCCACCCCCTCCCGCTGCGCCTGCGCCAGGACGGCACCGTGGAACCCGCCGCCGAACCGCAACCCCTCCTCGGTGTCCTCGAGGACCTGGACCTGTACGAGCAGACGGTCGTCCTCGACCCGGGCGACGTCCTGCTGTGCGTCACCGACGGTGTCACCGAGCGCCGTGAGGGCCTGAACATGCTGGGCGACGACGGCCTCGCCGAGGTCCTGACGACCTGCACGGGCCTCACTGCGGGCGCGGTCGCCGCCCGCATCATGCGCGCCGTGGAACGCTTCGCCTCCGACGCCCCCTCCGACGACATGGCGATCCTCGCCATGCGCGTCCCGGGCCTCCACCAGGACTGAGAGCCAGGGCATGAGAAAGGCCCCGCCCGGGAGGGCGGGGCCTTTCTGTCGGAGCCCCCAAACGGAATCGAACCGTTGACCTTCTCCTTACCATGGAGACGCTCTGCCGACTGAGCTATAGGGGCCTGTTGCCGCTCTGCGGTTTCCCGCGTTGGCAACGGAATAGATCATACCCTGACCAGCCCTGTGCTCCCAACCACGGTTCAGAGAGCCGGCTGAAGCAGCCCGCCCAGCGCGTTGCAGGCCGACGCGACACGCTGCATGTCCCGCTTGGTCAGCGAGGCGTCCACGGGCAGGGCCAGCGTCTCGTCGGCAGCCCGCTCGGTCTCGGGCAGGGAAACGCACCGTCGGAATCCGGGCAGCCGGTGCACGGGCGTCTTCACCGGCACCCTGCAGTCAACCCCCTTGGCCCGTACGGCCCGTGCAAAAGCGTCCCGGTCCGGGCGACCGTTCCCGGGCACTCGCACGACGTACTGCTGGTAGGTGTGCCCGTCGCCACCGTCGGGCGTTCGAACACCCCGCAGTTTCACGTCGAGATAGGCCGCCCGCGCCCTGCGCCGAGCGATCTCGTCGTACGGCCCCTCGAACTCCCCACGCTCCAGTATCAGCAGGCCGTGCCGCTGCCCGAGGATGTGCAACCGGGCGATGTCGGCCTGCCTGCCGAAGCGGTGGACGGCAACAACGGCTGCTGTCCGCGGAGTTATGGCGGCTTCCACAGCAGCCGGCGCGAGGCAGTAGGTCACCGGATCTATCTCGGCGAACACCGGCAACGCGCCTGCAAGGGCGACAGCCTCGGCGACTTCCACGTTCCCGAAGGCGGACACGACCACCTCGTCACCGACTCCGACACCGGCGGCCCTGAGCAGTGCAGCAGTACCCATGGGATGGATGCTCGTGGCGCAACGTGAACTTCAAGTGACGCAGAACAAAAAAGGGTTGGACCCCGAACCGAAGTTCGGAGTCCAACCCTGTCACAATTTGTTCGGCGGCGTCCTACTCTCCCACAGGGTCCCCCCTGCAGTACCATCGGCGCTCTGGGGCTTAGCTTCCGGGTTCGGAATGTAACC